>NZ_JBJDXL010000186.1:0-1664 GCF_051866655.1 Intestinibacter sp. | reverse complement strand
TGTTTTTAGACTGGTTTCTTTGTATCAATGCAAAGCATGGTACTTATATAATAAAGTGAGGTATGAACATTTAAAAGAATGGTGGGATTAAATGAAAGCACCCGAATTCATAATTGGAAAACGACACCTTAACCTATCTGAATGTTTTGATTAGTTATGTAAAATGTATGATTACAAAGTCTGGATATATTATGGTGAAAACAAGAAGTATTAAATAGGATTATGAAAGAAGATTTTAATGTAATTAAGTTATCTTTGGATCGTGCTACATATCAGATTGTTCGTAATAAAGTTACTATATGTAAATGTTTCTTTAGAATCCCTGCTGATATAGTACAATTAGCATACGATACTCAGTACAGTAAACAGATACTAGGAATAGTAAGAGGAATAGTAAATACCAGTTCTAATTCATATTTTACATTATATTCTGAAGGATATGCTTATTGCCATAGTAAAGATGCTTTTAATGAGAAGACAGGAAAGAGCATTGCTTTTGCAAGAGCCTGTATCTCTGCTCATAGAAAATTCCTTGCTATTTTAAATATGGTAGAGGCTGCACTTTATCTAAAGAACTGTAAGGTATCTGATAATCAACGAAGAGAGTTCCGTATAATAGAAAATGAAGTAAACTATCTTAATTCTTTAATTAATAAAGAATCTAACTAATTAAATATGAATGAGAATATTGATCTTTATGAGATTCTAGAAAACTATCCAGTAGGAACAAAACTATGAAGTCCATTATGTGGAGTTTGTTACCTTGTTGCAGTAGAGCAATATACTGAAACTATAAAAGTTAAGGCTATTGACCGCACTGGTTTGGAATATAAGTATATAACATTTCATAGAGATGGAAGTATTTATCCAAATCTAAGAGGCGAGTGTCTATTATTTCCTTCTAAAGAGGAAAGGAATTGGAGAGATTGCGTATATACAAGAAACTTTAACTTTAAATGTTGTAATGATGATTCTGAAGTAGTAGTTATTTCTACTGAAACTAGAGGTAATGGAATACCTGCTAATAGAGTATCAGAACTTTCTAGATACGCAGAAATGTATGAAGATTATGTAAATTCAATAAATTCACAAGTAATCATATGAATTTAGTAGAAAAATTAAAAGACTGTCCTAAAGGGACAAAACTATATAGTTTTATCCATAATTGGAGCAAATGGGAATGCCCCAAGCCGAAGTTTGACCCCAAGACGTTGAATCCGTTTGACAGGGTGTTGTGCAGGAATAAAAACACTAAAGTTTGGTTTGGTGACTTATTCTCACATTGGCACGACGAGAATTTTTCAACTGTTGGTAATGGATATTATGACATTGTTATTCCATACAATGATGACACCAAACATCTTGTAGGTACAACAGATGAAGCACCTGAGTATTACAGATATTGGGAGGATTGAGTATGACAAGAGAAGAAATTGAACAACTGAATGGCGTTGAACCATACTGTATAGAGACGGATAGAGAGCAAAGTTGGTATGAGTTTGGATTGGTACAAGGTCTTGAAACAGCAGACGAAAATCCTAAATCTCCTTGGATAAGCGTTAAGGACGATTTGCCGTGCTATTATACCGAGTTTTATAGAAGAATTGGGAATATTCTTTATACACGAAAATGCTTAGTTATATTGTCTGATGGTAGTATAATGA
>NZ_JBJDXL010000185.1:4893-23141 GCF_051866655.1 Intestinibacter sp. | reverse complement strand
GAAGTTTTAAAATGCGAAGATCAAGTAAAAGAAATAGCAAAACAATTAGTGGACAAAAAAGACGTATTCTATCTAGGTAGAGGTCTTGACTACTCAACTGCAATGGAAGGTGCTTTAAAAATAAAAGAAATATCTTATACTCATGCTGAAGCATTTGCAGCTGGAGAATTAAAACATGGTACTATAGCTTTAATAGAAGAAGGAGTTCCAGTAGTAGTTTTAGCAACTCAACAAAACTTATTCGAAAAAATGCTATCTAACATGCAAGAAGTAAAAGCTAGAGGTGCTTATGTTATATCTGTAACAGAACAAGGAAATTCTGAAGTAGAAAAATCTTCTGATGCAGTTATATACATCCCTAAGGTTGATAATATATTAGCTGGTATATTAAGTGTAATACCACTTCAATTATTAGCTTACTATGTTGCTAAAGATAGAGGATGCGATATAGATAAACCAAGAAACTTAGCTAAATCAGTTACAGTTGAATAGTTTGAAAGAATTTTAGTTAATTTAATAATATATAAAACTTAAAACCAAGGAGGTTTCTGAAATGAATTTTAGATTTATTTCGGGAATCTCTTTTTTTAATGAAATAATTAAAAATTTTTTTAAAAATAATGTATAGAATTTTTTATGCTGACAATAATATAAATGTATTCCTCATAATATTCCCCCAATATTATAAATACGTAAAAAGGGTGTAATTCTAGTTCGGTTAGAATTACACCCTTTTGTTTATTTTGTGTTATCTGAAGTAGTTTCTATTGTAGATTTATATGTAGTTGCTTTATCCTTATCTTCTATAGTTACTTCTACATTACCGTTTTTTTCATTTTGTTTAACCTTAAAATCATATATTTCATATTCGCTATGTTTGCCGTCTTTATCTTCATATTGCTTAACTTCTATTTGTGCGCCACCGATATTTTTCATAAAAGTTTTTACATTATTTAAGGCTTCTCCATCAGTAGCTGCATTTACAGAAATTCCTGTAACTCCTACGATTAAGGCACAAGATGCCGCAACCGCTAATTTTCTAAATTTATTGTTCATATTATTTTTCTTTCCTTTCGATAAAATTATTTTTTTAGCGAAGTCATCTGAATAATGTATATTTTGGTCTTTGAATTCGAGTTCGTATAGCTTTTGTGTAAGAGTATCAGCAGTTTCAAAATCTTCATTTTCAATGGCTTCGTTTATTTTTTCTCTTAAATCCATATTTTCCTCCTCGTTTAATAGGGAGTTGAGGATAGGGCCCTTATCCTTACACTTATAAGTGGTCAATTCCCTGCAATGTAACATTAAATATTTTCGAATTTTATTTTTTTAACCTTCTTCTTTATATCTCTTCTGAGTCTTACAAATCTCATTCGCGTGGTTGTTTCGCTTATATTTAGTAGTTTGGCTATATTTTTCATAGGTATTTTATTTATGTAATATAATTCGTATAGCTTGCGTTTTTCTTCTGGCAAATCGTTTATAACTTCATCCACGTATGGTGTTTCATCTATTTCTAAATTTTTTTGTTGGTAAATTAAGTCACATAAATCACGTTCATCGACTGCATTGTTATCATTTAATTCTACGATTTTATATTTCTTTGATTTTCTTATATATTCGTTTGTTAAATTTTTACTTACCTTATATAAAAAAGCTCTCTTGTTTTCATATAAAAATATAGTTTTTCTTTTTTCGTATGCTATTATAAAAACTTCTTGAACAATATCTTCTGCTACAGACTTGTCGTGAACCATTACCATTATATATTTAAATATTTGTTCGTAATTTTCCTGACATAGAATCTGAAAAAATTTATCGTACTTGTCCATAGGAATAATATCGCCTCCTATATAATAATTTTAATTCAAATAAATAGCTCAATCTCAAAATAGTTTTTCCTTAATTATATATGGTTGTATTTGCAATTAGTAACATAATTTATTTTTAAATTTTATATTCATGACATATTCAATTTTTGTTTAAGATTAAATGAAAATTGAATAATCTGAAAATGTCACTATTTACAGCGACAGGAAGAGGATTTCTTAAGATTGAAAATTAAGCTTAAAAATTGTAATATTAAATCATAAGGAACAGCAATAATAAAAAGCTCAAGAAAAAGAGCGAAATCAAAATCAAAGGCAATAATAAAAACTGAATAGTACACAACAAAAAATTTTAAAACTAGGAAAAAATTTAAGGAGGAATTATCAATGAGTGAAGCAGCAGGAATCAAAACTCAAGTACAAAAATTAGGTAGAGCCCTAAGTGGTATGGTTATGCCAAACATAGGAGCATTTATCGCATGGGGATTTATAACAGCATTATTTATAGAAGCTGGATGGCTTCCAAATGCTAGATTAGCAGAAATGGTAACACCAATGCTAAAATATGTTTTACCAGTATTAATAGGTTACACTGGTGGTAAAATGATAGCAGGTGACAGAGGTTCAGTAATCGGTGCAATCGCTACAGTAGGTATAGTAGTTGGTGCAGGAGATACAACAATGTTAATCGGTGGTATGATAATGGGTCCACTTGGTGGATGGGTAATCAAAAAATTCGATGAATTAGTAGACGGAAAAATACCATCAGGATTTGAAATGTTAGTAAATAACTTCTCAGTTGGTATATTAGGATTAATATTAGCAATCATCGGATTCTATGCAATAGGACCAGTTGTAATAGCAGTAACATCAGTATTACAAGCAGGTGTTGAATTCTTAGTTAGCAAGAACTTAATATTCTTAACTTCATTATTTATAGAACCAGCAAAAGTATTATTCTTAAATAACGCAATAAACCACGGTATATTATCACCTTTAGGTATAGAACAAGCTAAAGAACTTGGATCTTCAATAATGTTCTTATTAGAAGCTAACCCAGGACCAGGACTTGGAGTATTATTAGCATATTGCTTATTCGGAAAAGGTGCAAGTAAAGAATCTGCTCCAGGTGCAGTAATAATCCACTTCTTAGGTGGTATACATGAAATATACTTCCCATACATATTAATGAACCCAGCATTAATATTAGCAGTAATGGCTGGTGGAGCTTGCGGTGTATTAACATTCTCAATATTAGGAGCTGGATTAGTAGCAGCAGCATCTCCAGGTAGTATAATAGCAATATTAGCAATGACAGCAAAAGGTAAATATTTTGCAGTAATATCAGGTGTAGTAGTTGCAACAGTAGTATCATTCTTAATATCTTCAATATTTGTAAAAAGAGCAGCAGCTAGAGACGGAGAACAAGATTTAGAAGCAGCACAAGCTCAAATGAAAGATATGAAAGCTAAATCTAAAAATCAACAAGTAGAAGTAGCAGCTGAAACTAAAGAAGTAGCAGTAGCAGATATCAAAAAAATAATATTCGCATGTGATGCAGGAATGGGATCAAGTGCAATGGGTGCAGCAAGATTCAAAGCAAGAATCAAAGACCTAGGTTTAGGAATAGAAGTAGCAGCAGCACCAGTAGATAATGTGCCAGCAGATGCACAAATAATAGTAACACATGAATCATTAGCAGAAAGAGCAAAAGCTAAATACGATAACGTAGAAATAATAGAAATCAAAAACTTCTTAAAAGACGAAAATATAGAAGGCTTATACAATAGATTAGCTAACGGTACTTCAGCAGAAGCAGAAGTAGCTGCAACAGATGAAGCTAAAGAAATAGCAAAATCAGATATCAAAAAAATAATATTCGCATGTGATGCAGGAATGGGATCAAGTGCAATGGGTGCAGCAAGATTCAAAGCAAGAATCAAAGACCTAGGTTTAGGAATAGAAGTAGCAGCAGCACCAGTAGATAATGTGCCAGCAGATGCACAAATAATAGTAACACATGAATCATTAGCAGAAAGAGCAAAAGCTAAATATGATAATATAGAAATAATAGAAATCAAAAACTTCTTAAAAGATGAAAATATAGAAGGTTTATACAATAGATTAGCAAAATAATAAGAAAATAAAGACCATAATAAGTTCCCAAGCTGTGGCATTTACTGCCACAGCTTATTTTTTTGTATAAAAAATTTATAGCCATTAAAATGTCATGAATATAAAATTTACAAATACTAATTACATATATCTAAAATATGTCATAATCTTTAGTGACACCACAGTAATATCAATGAATTGATAGGGTAAATATATTTTGCTAAAATTAAAGTATAAAAGATAAGCAAATTAAAATGTCACTAAAGAGGGAGATAAAATGAAAAGAAAAAAGATTAGCTCAAGGCAGAAAGAAATCATTTCGATGCTGGCACAGAATCCTTCAAATAAACCAATAACTATCTCAGAAGTGGCACAAGAACTAAACATAAGTACAAGAACAGTACTAAGGGATATGTCCAGTATTGAGAACTGGTTGGATGAAAATGATTTTAAATTTGTGAAAAAACCAGGCGTGGGAATCTATTTAGATGAGACATTAGACAATAAGCAGTTTATAATAGAACTTCTACAAGAAGAAAAGATTGAAAAAAGCTACACTAAGGAAGAAAGAAAAAGATTTATCTTATCAAATCTTTTAACATCTTCGGAGCCAATTAAATCATACTACTTCTACAAATCGCTAAAGATTTCAGAAGGAACTTTAAACAACGACTTTGTAGATATAGAAACGTGGTTAGATAAGTTTTCTATCAAGCTTATAAGAAAGCCAGGAACAGGAATTTACATTGAAGGTTCAGAAAAAGATATAAGAGCTGCTCAAGTAAATCTTATATACAACTCTTGTGAAGAGCAAGATCTTATGAACATGGTAAAAAATGTAGGAAATAACATTCAAAACAGCAGTGTTATAGAAATTTCTAGTGAAAACAGACTTTTGAACTTAATCGATAAGTCAATTATAAAGAAAGTAGAAAACTCTCTATCTGAAGTAATAAAAGAGATAAATTTAAAAATCTCAGATAGCTCGTTTATTGGAT
The DNA here is from genome assembly GCF_051866655.1 of Intestinibacter sp. GTDB lineage: Bacteria > Bacillota > Clostridia > Peptostreptococcales > Peptostreptococcaceae > Intestinibacter. The sequence goes on along the minus strand of NZ_JBJDXL010000185.1, from coordinate 18,199 downwards.
TGGTGGTTCATATATCTTTGGCAGTACAGAGATTGAAAAATGGAGAGAGAATCTCTATGGAGGAAGATGTTTTAAATGAGCTTAAGTGTATAGATCAATTTAAAATGGCTACAAAAATAGCAGAGCAAATAGGTGAGGAATTTGACATAAACGTTCCTATTGAAGAAATAGGATATATAACGATGCATCTTAGAGGATCTAAAATGAGATTAGAAACAAAGGATCACAATTTTACTTTAGATGATGTAGAGTTAATGAATATTTCAAAGCAGTTAATTGAATTAGCAGAAGATGAATTCAAGCTTGATTTTAGCAAAGATGCAAGATTGTTAAATGATTTAGTAAATCATCTTGGACCATCACTTTGTAGGATTAAGATGGGAATGGACATAAGAAATCCACTCCTACAGCAAATCAAAACAGAGTACAAAGATGTTTACGATGGAGTAGCTAATATCATATATATAATAAAAGAAAAATTAAATATCGATGAAATTCCAGAATCAGAGATAGCGTACTTGGCTATGCATTTTGGATCTTCTATGGAGAGAAATTTAATGGAGGATGTTGAAATAAAAGCCATGTCATGTTGTCCTACTGGTATAGGAACTTCTAGATTTTTAATAACAAAACTAAATAAGAAGTTTTCAAATTTAAATATGGTAGATACAATATCAGCTATTAATATAGATGACGAATATCTAAAACAACAGGGAATAGATTTAATTATTTCTACAGTGGAGTTAGATTCATCTATAAAGAATATAGTTGTAAGTCCACTTTTAAATTTGGAGGATGTCACAAAGATCAGACATGTTTTGAGAAATATAGCAAAAGATAAAGTTTTTAAAAATGATATAAGGGCAGAGAGACTAGAAGAAAAAAAAGAAAAAAATTTAGTCGACAAAAATGAAGTAATGGACTTTATGACAATGAGTGGAAATTTAGTTGAATTTTTTAAATTGCTAGAAGTACATGAAGATGTAGACTGTGATGATATAGAAGAGCTTGTCAACTACAGCAGCTTCATATTTGCAAATGACAGCAAATCGGCATTAAAAATTCAGCGAGACTTAAAGAGAAGAATAAATATTTCTACTCCATTTGTAGATGGAATAGAAATAGCCTTACTTCATTGTATGACACAAGAAGTAAAGAACATAAGATATGCATCTATCAGATTATCAAAAGAAGTTATGATAGATGAAGAAAATAAAACGAGATATGCATTACTTATGTTGATACCAAAGGAAGCTAAGGATTATCAAAGAGATCTTTTGAGCAAGATAAGTGAGAATTTGGTAGAAAATGATGATTTCATAAGTTGTATCAAATATGGAAATAAAGAGGAAATAAAAGAGAATTTTAAATCCATAGTATTGGATTTTTATATCAATAAAATGAAAGTAATATCACAAAAAATAGATTAAAAGGTATATAGGAGGAATTTGTAATGAGTAACATATTAGCAAAAGAAAACATAGTATTAGGATTAGATTCAGTATCAAGAGATGAAAGTATAGTTTTAGCTGGTAAAAAATTAGTTGAAAGAGGATATGTTAACGAAGGTTATGTAGATGCAATGTTAGAAAGAGAAAAAACTATGAGTACTAACATGGGATTAGGATTTGCTATACCACACGGTGTTAACGAAGCTAAAAAAGAAATAAAAGAATCAGGAATAGTAATATTACAATTCCCTAATGGTGTAGAATACGGAGATAGCGTAGTTTACTTAGTTATAGGAATAGCTGGTAAAGGAAATGAACATTTAGATATATTATCAAAAATAGCAATATCTTTAGATGATGAATTAGTAGAAAAATTAAAAGATTCAACAAATGTACAAGATTTCTTAGATATATTTGCTGACTAATTATAAAAGTATTATAGACTACGGAGGAAATTATAACATGAAGAAAGCAATACAATTTGGAGCAGGTAATATAGGAAGAGGTTTCATAGGAGGATTATTATCTAACTCAGGATATCACGTAGTATTCGCAGATGTAAACGAAACTATATTAAATGGAATAAACAACGAAAAACAATATAAAATACTTGTAAAAGACGTAGAATGCTTTGATCAAACTATAGCTAACATAAGTGCAGTTTCATCAATAACTGACGATATAATAAAAGAAATAGAAGAAGCTGAAATAATAACTACAGCAGTTGGTCCATTAGTTTTAAAAAGAATAGCACCAACAATAGCTAAAGCTATACAAGCTAGAAAAAATGCTGGAAACAAAAATTACTTAAATATAATAGCTTGTGAAAATGCAGTAGGAGCTACAGCTATATTAAAAGAAGAAGTTTTAAAATGCTTAAACGAAGAAGAAATAGCATACTTAGAAGAATATGTAGGATTCCCTAACTGTTCAGTAGACAGAATAGTACCACCATGTACTAATGAAAATCCTCTAGATGTTACAGTAGAAAACTTCTATGAATGGAATGTTGAAGAAGCTAAGATAAAAGGTGAAATACCACAAATAGAAGGTATGAACTTAGTTGGTGATCTTATAGCTTATGTTGAACGTAAATTATTCACATTAAATACTGGACATGCTATAACTGCTTATCTTGGAACTCTTAAAGGATATAAAACAATAGATGAAGCTATAAAAGACGAAGAAATAGCAACTATAGTAAAAGCTGCTATGCAAGAAAGTGGTCAAGGATTAGTTAAAAAGCATGGATTAGATTTAGAAGCTCATTATAAATACATAGATAAAATATTAAATAGATTCAAAAATCCATACTTAAACGACGATGTTAAGAGAGTTGGTAGAGAACCACTTAGAAAATTAAGTGCAAAAGACAGATTAGTAAATCCATTAATGACAGCAAGATCTTATGGAATATCTGTAGATAACCTAATAATAGGTGTAGGTGCAGCACTTCACTATAATAATGAAGAAGATGCACAAAGTGTTGAATTACAACAAACAATAAAAGACTTAGGTGTTAAAGAAGCTGTTAAGAAAATATCATTAATAGAAGATGAAGAACTATTAAATGCTATAGAAAAAGCATATAATGATTTAGCAAAATAGTATTTAAAATAATGTAGATATTATTAATATAAAAACTGTTCGTATAGTGAACTGCATCATATAAAGTAGATACTACTGAGGTGCATATCGTTATATGGACAGTTTTTTTCAAATTAAAAAATATGTATAAATTTTTATAAATGTTTCAAATTAATATATATGTTTAAAACCTCTTAAATTTGTAGATACTTAAATAAAGTAAACTTTGAGGGGGATTAAACATGAAAAAATCTATAATATGTGTTTTAGCCTTGATTTTATTTAGTGTTGTTATAGTTTATGGTCAAGAACATTGGATAGATAAATTTATAGAGAGTTTTGAGTTATCAAACTCAGCTTTTAAATTTTATAATATAAAATCGAGTGTATTAATAGAAAAAGACATGGACATTGAGCAATTAGAAGGAATATGTATAGAAATAGCAAAAAATTTAAACGTAGATACAAATAAAATGAATGTAAAAATACAACAAAGCGAAATATATGTAAATTATAATGAACAAAATACTAGTATTTCAGTCATTGCATATCAAAAAAGTTCAAAAGAATCATATATAATAGTTGACATATTAAATAATAAAGTATATAAAAATATAGAGAATATTTATCTAAGATTAGAAAATGAACTAAAAAAATACTCCAGCGATGTAAAAATTAATATTTGTATAGCTGGAGAATATACAAAAAAATTACAAAAAGGTAAAATTAATGATATTTTACAGAAAATGTTATATAATATGTATGCTGAAAAAATTGATAGTATAGAGGAAGAAAACTTTTTATCAGTTAATGCATATAGTAAATTATTAAATGAAAATAACTTGAAATATTTAAATAGAAAGATGAACTTGAATATAGGAATTAGGTATAGCGAGGATAATGATAGGACAATGATATATATAGCTACACCTATAATAAAAATAGATTATTAGAATTGAGGAGAGACATATTTATGGCTAAAATAATAGTGAAAAAAAGTGAACCACTTAGAGGTAGTGTTAAAATAGATGGAGCAAAAAATGCAGTATTACCAATAATAGCTGCTACATTATTAGTAAAAGGTAAGTCAGTTTTACATGAAGTACCAGATTTAACTGACGTACATGTAATATCAGATTTAATAAGACATTTAGGCGCAGAAGTTGAATATAAAGACAATACATTAACAGTAGACGCAAGTAATTTAACTACTTGTGAAGCACCATATGATCTTGTAAGAAAGATGAGAGCATCTTTCTTTGTTATGGGACCATTACTTGCAAGATTTAACCAAACAAAAATATCAATGCCAGGGGGATGTTCAATAGGAACTAGACCAATAGACTTACATCTAAAGGGATTTAAGGCTCTTGGGGCAGAGGTAACAATGGATCATGGGTTTGTAGAAGCTAAAGCAGATAAATTAGTAGGCTCTAAGTTATACTTAGACTTCCCATCTGTTGGAGCAACTGAAAATATAATGATGGCTGCAGTACTTGCAGAAGGAACTACTATAATAGAAAATGCAGCAGAAGAACCAGAAATAGTAGATTTAGCAAACTTCCTAAATGAAATGGGAGCTAATGTTAAAGGTGCAGGTACAAATACAATAAAAATAAAAGGTGTAAAAGAATTACAAGGAACAGAACACGATGTTATACCTGATAGAATAGAAGCTGCAACTTACATGGTTGCTGCAGCTATGACAAAGGGAGATATAACAGTAGAAAATGTACTAATTGAGCATTTAAAACCAGTAACTGCTAAATTAAAAGAAGCAGGCTGTGAAGTAATAGAAATGGACAATGCTATAAGAGTAATTGGACCAGAAAAAATAAAAGCAGTAGACGTTAAGACTTTACCACATCCAGGATTCCCTACAGATGTTCAAGCACAATTTATGGCTATGCTTACAGTTGCTAGAGGAACTGGAGTTGTAATAGAAACAGTATTTGAAAATAGATTTATGCATGTTGCAGAATTCAATAGAATGGGTGCAAATATTAAAATAGAAGGAAGAACAGCTATAGTTAAGGGTGTAGACCAGCTTTATGGTGCAAGTGTTAACGCAACTGACTTAAGAGCAGGAGCAGCACTTATACTATGTGGACTTATAGCTGAAGGAGAAACAGAAATAGGTAAGATATACCACATTCAAAGAGGGTATGTTGACATAGATAAGAAAATTAGAGCGTTAGGCGGAAATATAGAAATAGTAGAAGACTAATAAAGTAATAAATGAGTAGGTTTTTTCATATATTTATGAAGTATAGTAAATCTATGGAGGCATTAGTTATATGAAAAAACCTATGGTTCTATTAGCAGGGATCGCAATTTTTTGCATAATAATTCCTGTTTTAATTAGTGTGCTCTTTTATGGAAATCAAAACGATAATTTATCGGATTCTATTAAAAAAATCGATAAACTAGAGAAATCTCCTTATGAAAAAGTCGATTCTCAAAGTCCCACTATAAGTGTGTACAATTCCAAAACAGGTAAAGTACAAAGTATGGATATAGAGACTTTTTTGTACGGAGTGTTGTCTATGGAGATGTCTTCTGAGTTTTCAGAAGAAGCATTAAAGGCACAGGCAGTAGCTGCTAGAACATATATTATTTACAAAATCGAAAATAATATAAAGGCAGGTCATAAAGGAGCTGATATATGTACTGACTATAATCACTGTCAGGCATATGCATCTTATGAAGAGTTAAAAGAACAAAAGGGCGATAAATGGATAAGAGAATCTTATCCTATCATAAAACAAGCTGTAGATGACACTAAGGGACAAATATTAACTTACGATGATAAAGCAATACTACCACTATATTTTTCTACATCTAGCGGTATGACCGAAAATAGTGAAGAAGTGTTTATGACACAATATCCCTATCTAAAATCAGTGAGCAGTCCTTATGAAGAAAATTCACCAAAATACTATACTGAAAGCACAATTGATAGAAGCGAATTTATAGACTTATTGAAAAATAAATACGCCGATATTTCTATATCAGAAAATGATTTAGAGAAACAAATAAAAATAATAGAGAGAACTACTGCAGGATCAGTCAAACTTATCCAAATGGGAAATAAACAGCTAAGTGGCAGAGATATTAGAAGTATTTTTGATTTAAATTCATCTAATTTCGATATATCCTTTGTAGGAGAGGATGTTGTTTTCGAGGTAAAAGGATACGGTCATGGAGTAGGTATGAGTCAATGGGGTGCTGAAGGTATGGCTAATAAGTCGTATACATATGATGAAATACTATTTCATTATTATACAGATACAGATATAAAGGATATGTATTAGAATAAAAATTTAAAAAATTTTTCATACATAGGCATAAAATTTGAAAAGCAGTCAATAATCTAAATGTATTAATATATTTGGAGGTGCAGTATGAAAAAGAAATTATTAGAAAAAGATATATTCTATCTATCTTTATTTATATGTATTTGTCTTATAGCATTTGGTGGAATCTTATTTACAAATAAAAACTTAAATAAATTAGTATCAAATAAAGATGTAATCAACAAAGATGATGAGATAAATTTAGTAAAAGATGATGATAAGACTGTTGCTACATCGACAGAATCAAATCAAAATCTACAACAAGCAAAAGACAAAAAAGAAAAAGAAGCCAAGAATGAATCTAAGATGAGTTATATAGGAGATGGAATACTTAGAGAGTATTCTGAAACTATGCCTACTTACTCAAAAACACTAGACGTTTGGGAGATTCATAAAGGATTGGATGTTTCAGCGCAAGAAGGTTCTGAAATAAAATCAATACTAGATGGAAAAGTCGTATCTGTGTACTCAGATGATAGATATGGAACAAGCATAGAGTTATCTTACAACGATGATTTAAATGTAATTTATTCTGGAATACAAGAAAATGTATCGTTGAAAAAGGGAGATACAGTTAAAGAAGGCGACTGTATAGGATATGTAGGAAATACGACAAATATTGAAAATGAAGACGGAACACATGTACATATAGAAGCCTATAAGAAAAATGTAGCTATAAATCCACTGAGTTTATTAGAATAAAGTTTATAACAGGAGACTTTTCACAAAAATTGAAGAGTCTCCTGTTATATTTTTTGTTTTTCTTTCATATATATCTATAGGACTGATGGTGAGGAGGGGGAGATCTTGAAGTCTCATATAGAAAAAAGAGCGGTTATTATTGCCCAATATATATTAGAAAAACAAACAACTGTAAGACAAACAGCTAAGGTTTTTGGAGTTAGCAAAAGTACTGTCCACAAAGATGTAACTGAACGATTAGAGGAAGTTTATCCGTCATTAGCTAGTCAGGTAAAATTAGTCTTAGAAAAAAATAAATCCGAGAGACACATACGAGGAGGTATGGCTACAAAATTAAAATATCAACAACAAAAAAAGATGTAGGATAACCTACATTTTTTTCTTGACTAACGCTATATTTTTGCCTATATTGTAGAATAGGAGTATTTATGATAACTAACAATTTGAATTAAGTATAAATAATAAGAGTAAAAGAAGGAGTGAAAGCAAAATGGCAACAGGAGCGGATATAGGTATCGATTTAGGTACAGCCAATGTATTAATATATGTAAGTGAAAAGGGAATAGTTTTAGAAGAGCCATCTGTAGTGGCTATAGATAATAAATTAAATACTGTTTTGGCAGTAGGTAAAGAAGCAAGAAGAATGATAGGTAGAACACCTTCACATATAGATGTTATAAGACCATTAAAGGATGGTGTTATATCAAATTATGAAATAACAGAAAAGATGTTATCTCATTTTATTGAAAAAATAGTAGAGAAAAAAGGATTTGGAAGATTTGTAATGCCTAGAATAATGGTCTGTGTACCAACAGGAGTTACTGAAGTAGAAAAAAGAGCTGTAGAAGATGCCACAAAAAAAGCTGGAGCTAGAGAAGTTTATATCATAGAAGAACCTATAGCAGCAGCAATAGGAGCTGGAATAGATATATCTCAACCTAATGGAAATATGGTAATCGATATCGGTGGAGGAACTACTGATATAGCTGTAATATCATTAGGAGGATCTGTTGTAAGTGATTCTATTAAATTAGGTGGAGACAAGTTCGACCAAGCAATTATAAAATACATAAAGAAAGAATACAATGTATTAATAGGTGAAAGAAGTGCAGAAAAATTAAAAGTTGAAATAGGAACTGCTATAAAAGAAGATGAACCAAGAACTATGAATATCAGCGGAAGAAATTTAGTAAAAGGCCTTCCTGTTACTATAAATGTTAGCTCTACAGAAATACTAGAAGCTCTTAATGACTGTATAGAACAAATAATAGCAGCAACTAAAAACCTATTAGAAAAAACACCACCAGAATTAGCAGCAGATATAAGTGATACAGGCATAATAATGACAGGTGGAGGAGCTATGTTACATGGCTTAGGACAAAGAATAGAAGAAAGTACAGGAATAAAAGTAATTTTAGCTAACGATCCTCTTTCTTGTGTTGCTAAGGGTACTGGATTATCATTAGGCTCACTTGATTTATTAGAAACTGGTGGAAGCTTTAAGAAATAATATATAGTACATATCGGGTATTAAAATATATAATTAAATATTGGACATTTAAAAAGTAGCTATTTTAAAATAATATATTTCGAATATTGTTTTATTATAGCTACTTTTTAATTGAGGGATATAATTTAGGTCGCCAGGAGTAAAGATAGGGCTATAGTTTCTGCCAGCTCTAAAATAAAATGAAGTCTTATATTATTGAAGGAAAATCTATTATTTTCGTCTATTTTATCTACAATACCGACTATAGAGTAATTCCCCACTTGAGGTAGCTTTTTACCTACGCCTTTACCAGGAAGAATGGGTCCCTCTCGAATTTGTATATTACCTATATTATTAGTCGAACCTAGGCAAGCATCTATGGCTAGAAATTGGCTAGATGAATGTTTCTTTTTTATATTTTCCATAGATTCATATATATTTAAAGCGTGAATAGGATTATCCAATGTACCGTAGACAGGGTATTTAAAATCGCTATTTTTGAGCATAGTTCCTACTAGAGGCCCAAGTGCATCTCCAATAGCACGGTCTGTTCCTATACAAATTACTACAGTATTATCAGAAATTATATTTTTAAGAATAGTACTTAGTGTATGAGTAACATCTTCTCTTTTATAGTTTATTTTAGCTAAATACATAGGAACTCCTCCCTTCTAGATAATATATGAATTTAACTCGATAAATAATACTATTTTTAAAATAGTCGCAAATTTAGTATATTTAATAATATGAATTAAAATAAGTAAATGTGACTACAAAATACTTGACAATATAAAACAAAAAAGGTATCATTGAAATTGTTAAAATTTAAATAAAAAATTTCTTGATTGCCTTATCAAGAGAGGCTGAGGGACAGGCCCTATGACGCCCAGCAACCACTTCATGAAGAAGGAAGGTGCTAAATCCTGCTAGAGAGATTCTAGAAAGATGAGGTCGCGTATTTAAGCATGCAATAACCTCTTCTTGTGAAGAGGCTTTTTTAATGTATAAGACATTATATAAAAGTTTCTTATATAAATTAAATGAATAGAGTATAGAATTTTAATAAAAAATAATTAATAAGTTTAAGGAGGAAATGAAATGGCAAGACATTTATTTACATCAGAATCAGTTACTGAAGGTCATCCAGATAAAATGTGTGACCAAATATCAGATGCGATATTAGATGCATTATTAGAAAAAGATCCACAATCAAGAGTTGCTTGTGAAACAACTACTACAACTGGATTAGTATTAGTTGCAGGAGAAATAAGTACATCAGCTTACGTTGATATTCCAAAATTAGTTAGAGAAACAGTAGAAGGAATCGGATATACTAGAGCTAAGTTTGGATTTGACTGCAACACTTGTGCAGTAATAACTGCTATAGACGAACAATCAGGAGACATCGCTATGGGTGTTGACGAAGGTTTAGAAAGTAAAGGCGGAGAACAAACAGAAGAAGAAATAGAAAAGGTTGGTGCTGGAGACCAAGGTATAATGTTCGGTTTCGCTTGTAATGAAACAGAAGAATTAATGCCACTTCCAATATCTCTAGCTCATAAATTATCTAGAAGATTAACAGAAGTTAGAAAATCTGGATTATTAGATTATTTAAGACCAGATGGAAAAACTCAAGTAACAGTTGAATACGAAGATGACAAACCAGTTAGAGTTCACACTGTATTAATATCTGCTCAACATAGTGAAAGTGTAGACAACGAAACTATAAGAAGAGACTTAATCGAACACGTTATAAAAGCTGTTATACCAGCAGAATTATTAGACGACGAAACTAAATACTACATCAACCCAACAGGAAGATTCGTTATAGGTGGACCACAAGGAGATACTGGTCTTACAGGAAGAAAAATAATCATAGATACTTACGGTGGATACTCTAGACACGGCGGTGGAGCATTCTCTGGAAAAGACCCAACAAAGGTTGACAGATCTGCTGCTTATGCTGCTAGATACGTAGCTAAAAACATAGTTGCTGCTGGACTTGCAGATAAATGTGAAATAGAATTAGCTTATGCTATAGGTGTTGCTAGACCATTATCAATATTTGTTGATACTTTTGGAACTGGAAAAGTTTCTAATGAAAAATTAGTAGAATTAGTAGAAAAGAACTTCGATCTAAGACCAGGTGCAATAATAAGAGATCTTGACTTAAGAAGACCTATATACAAACAAGTTGCAGCTTACGGACACTTCGGTAGAACTGATATAGATTTACCATGGGAAAGAACTGACAAAGCTGAAACTTTAAAAGCACAAGCTATGGCTTAGATTTTAGTTTAATATAAAAAATAAAAATAAGAATATGACGAGACCTTGTATTATAATATATGCAAGGTCTTTTTTTGAGAAATTTGGGTAAGATAAAAAAGAGAGTATTTTATTAGGAGTGTTATATTATGGAAAAATTAGAAGGTATGATAAGTGATATAGTTTTTAAAAATGAAGAAAATGGTTATACAATAGCTTATCTCGCAAATGAAGATGAGGAAGTGGCAATTGTTGGTTGCATGCCGACTTTATCTGTTGGAGAGAGTATAGAGGTCGAGGGTAAATGGGTCACTCATAAAATTTACGGTTCGCAATTTGAAGTTAGTAAATTTATGCCTATAACACCGTCGTCTTTAGAGGGAATTTATGCTTATTTATCTTCTGGTATGATTCATGGTATAGGAGAGAAGATGGCGCTTAGGATTATAGACAAGTTTGGAGTCGATACTCTAGATGTGATTCAAAATACTCCTGAGAGATTAAAAGAGGTAGAGGGAATAGGCGCAAAGAAAATCAAGCAGATAACTGAGAGCTATGAAGAAAATAGAGAGCTTAGAAATATAATTATGCAGTTGTCTCCATATGGGATAACTCCTAATTTGTGTTTAAAAATATATAAAAAATACAAGGAAAAGTCGCTCGACGTGATAAATAAAAATCCATATAGGCTTGCCGAGGATATAAGGGGTATTGGATTTAAGGTGGCAGATGATATTGCAAAGAAGCTTGGGATTGATAAGTATTCTAGAGATAGGATTTTTCAAGGGATTTTATATACTTTAAATCAGAGCACAGCTAACGGGAATACTTATTTGCCGATTAATGTGTTAGTTCAAAATGCAGTTAAGGTACTTGAGGTAGAACCTCAGTACATAAAAGAAGCTGTTATGGATTTGGCTTACACTCAAAAGGTACATGTTGAGAGAAGTCAAAATGATATAAATGTGTATTTGATGCCTTATTTCATGGCGGAAAATGGTGTATGCAAGGAGATTATAAGGCTTTCACAGTTCGAATTTAAGGATTTGAATATAGACATAGACGAGGAAATAAGAAATAGAGAGAGAGAAGATGATATAGCTCTAGCTCAAAATCAAATTAAAGCAGTAAAAGAAGCTGTCGAAAAGGGTGTCGTAATAATAACTGGAGGTCCGGGGACAGGAAAGACCACTACTATTAACACGATTATCAAAGTGTTTGAAAATAATGGTCAAAAAGTTGTTCTAGCGGCTCCTACAGGCCGTGCAGCAAAGAGAATGAGTGAAACCTCAAATAAAGAGGCTAAAACGATACACAGGCTTTTAGAAATGGGATTTTCAATGGATAGTGACGAGCTTATGTTCATGAAAAATGAGGATGACCCTATAGATGCCGATGTAGTTATACTAGATGAGGTATCTATGGTCGATATTGTGCTTATGTATAATCTGCTGAGAGCTATAAAATCTGGAACAAGGCTTTTGTTAGTTGGAGATAGCGATCAGTTGCCTTCTGTCGGTGCAGGAAATGTGTTGAAGGATTTAATCGATTCTGAAGTCATAAATACTGTTAGACTTAACGAGATATTTAGACAAGCTAGAGAAAGTATGATAGTAGTAAATGCCCATAAAATAAACAAGGGAGAGCCTTTGAAATTAAACGCAAAGGGCAAGGATTTTTTCTTTATAAGAAAAGAGACACAAGATGAAATACTAGACGAAATTATGGGATTAGTGAGCCAGAGACTTCCAAAATACTACGGTGTAGACAAACTCAAAGATATACAAGTTTTGTCGCCTATGAGAAAGGGAACTCTAGGCGTAAACAATCTAAATATAGAGCTCCAAAAATGTCTGAACCCTCCAGCAAAATTTAAAACAGAGGAGGTATTCACAAAGAGGACATTCAGAGTTGGAGACAAAGTGATGCAGATTAAAAACAATTACACTAAAAAATGGAAAACAGAAGATGGAACTAACAGCGGACATGGTATATATAATGGAGATATTGGTTATATTTACTATATAGACAAGGATAAAAAGGAAATCTTCGTTATATTCGATGGCATGAAGATAGTCAGCTATAAGCACGATGAGCTAGATGAGTTAGACCACAGCTTCTGCACGACTATTCATAAGAGTCAGGGTAGTGAGTTTCCAATAGTTGTGATTCCTATGACATGGGCACCACCGATGCTATTGAGCAGGAATCTGCTTTATACAGCAGTTACACGTGCTAAGAAACAGGTCGTGCTAGTTGGTGATGTGAAGTACCTAGAGTTTATGATTAAAAACAATCGAATAAACGACAGATATTCCAATTTAGCAGTTAAGTTGAATAAATTTAAAAAAGAAGGTCTGTTGATTGATGAAAATGAATATACCCAAGGTCAATTTTAGTGTAGTCGATACTATAAAAATTAAATTAAAAGAAATAAAGGATTTATTGCTGGA
>NZ_JBJDXL010000185.1:0-4793 GCF_051866655.1 Intestinibacter sp. | reverse complement strand
TATAAGTAAGAAAATGATACTTGATTTTAAATACAAAAATAAGACTTATTTCTGCAGATACGTTGCACAGATTATGAGTGAGAAGATGGAGCTTGAGAATCTAAAGGCTGACTATATACTATTTGTTCCATTGCATAAGAAACGTATGAAACAGAGGGGATTTAATCAGTCTCAAAAAATAGCAGAGGATTTAAGTGATATAACAGGTATTCCAGTTTTGAATTGTATTTACCGAAAGAAAAATACTAGAAGGCTATATAAGTTGAATTTAAAGGAACGACAAGAGGAGCTTAAGAATTCATTTTACATAAAGGATGATAATAATTTGCTCAAAAATAAAGATGTAATCGTAGTCGATGATATATTTACAACTGGTTCAACATCGAATGAAATATCTAAAATACTCAGATTATCCTGTGTAAACAAAATAACTATAATGACATTGCTCACAAGAAGCGTTGATCCTTACATACCGTTTACTGAAAATAATTAAAATATATCTGATAAGAAAAAGTTTGGAATATAACTAGATAATTCTATTGACAGAATTAAAATAAGATATTAAAATAAATGAGTGATTATTCAGGTCTGTGGTTGAAAGTCCAAGCCAGTCGCAGGCAAAGGGATCCACGTAAGTCAATTCTAAAAGTGGGATTGATGATCATGGTGCGGCTTAGAAGTAAGACCTACCGATAACCAAAAAAAATTCAAATCGAGACGGCTAGTAGTGCGGCAAACCCAGAGCGAACGTCGCAGTAGGCGAGTGTGGGGTCAAAAACCAGGTCAGCTGAATATCATATAAGTACCTATTTAAGGGTACTTTTTTTATGCCAAAAATTCTCCAATTATTTGTTAAATTAGGCTTATTATAAATAAATTATCATAAAACAATGTAATATATAGATTAATAAAAGTAAAATATATTTGACATTTATTAATCTATATATTACTATTAAATCAAGAGGTGATGAAATGGCGAAGAACTTAAGGATAAAAGCTGCTCGAGCTGCTTTAGATATGACACAAAAAGAATTGGCAGAGGCTGTTGGGGTTAGTAGACAGACTATGAATGCCATTGAAAAAGGCGATTACAACCCGACGATTAATCTGTGTATTAGCATTTGCAAGGTGTTGGGCAAAACCTTAGATGAATTATTTTGGGAAGAATAATTTGATTATTGGAGGGGTTAAAATGAACAATAAAAATAATGTATTTGATGAAATGCAACAAAAAGTAATTGGGGATGCAGGTGTAGTTTGTACAGTTATTACATTTATATATTTATTAATTGAATGTGTGTATAAATATGTCAAGACAAAGGATATATTTAGCTGCACATGGGAATTAGGCTTGCTTATACTTATAAGCTTGATATTCTATTTGTTTGTTAGCAGAATTAAGGAAATGAATATTCCTAAGACTTTTATAGGAAGAAAAGAGTTACCTACTGATAATAGTAAAGAATCTAAAAAGAAGAGAGTTATATCTTATTTAGCTGAGGCTTTAGCATTTTCTGTGGCTTTATCTGTTATAACTTTTGGATTTTCAAAGATGGGAGTAGATATTGTTAGCAACACAGAAATATTAATCGATGCAGTAGGATTATTTGTAGTAGCTATGGTCATAAATTTTATAGTTGGGGAATATTCTTGTAATAAATATGAGATTTGGAAAAAATCTTTAGACGATGAAGATGAATAATTAATATAATGTAGCCTTTCTAGATATTTAAAATAGAAGGGCTATTTTTATGTCGATTTGACTAACAAAAGTGTAATAAAATCACACGCCTTTTGTTGATACAATAATTATAGATTAATTAATCTAAGATCTTAAATTTCGAGTAAATACAAGAGGTGATTATATGAAGGATATTTTAAAGATAGAGAATTTAAAAAAATATTACGGAACAAGAAGTAATATAACGAAAGCTATAGACAATATTTCGTTTTCAGTAAATGAAGGAGAATTCGTGGCGATTATGGGTGCAAGTGGAAGTGGAAAGACTACACTTTTGAACTGCATATCTACAATAGACTCTGTAACAGCCGGCAGAATCATAATAAATGGAGATGATATAACAGAGATAAAGGATAAGGATATAGCTTCATTTAGAAGAAATAACTTGGGATTTGTTTTTCAAGATTTTAACCTGCTAGATACCTTGACGATATCAGAAAATATTTCACTTTCACTAGTTATAAATAAAAAGAGTGAGGATAAAATCGACGATATGGTCATGGATATTGCAAAGAGACTGGGGATTGAAGAAATTTTAGATAAGTTTCCATATGAAGTTTCAGGAGGTCAGAAACAAAGGTGTGCTTGTGCTAGGGCTCTGATTAATAACCCGAAGCTGATCCTAGCAGATGAACCTACAGGTGCACTAGATTCAAAGAGCTCTAGGATGCTTCTTGAAACTATGGAGGAAATCAATAAAAATCTAAACGCAACTATTCTAATGGTAACTCACGATGCATTTAGTGCGAGCTTTTGCCAGAGAATATTGTTTCTAAAGGATGGAAAAATATTCACGGAGATTCTGAAAGGTTCCAAAACTAGAAAGGAATTTTTTAATGAAATCTTAGATATACTAACTCTTCTTGGAGGTGACATTGGAGATGTTAAGTAAGCTAGCATTTAGGAATGCAAAGAGGAGCGTTAGAGATTATATCGTTTATTTGATTACTGTGATACTTTCATTTTCGTTGATATTTGCATTTAATCTAATCGTGTTTTCAGAAGAAGTACAGAATCTCGCAAGTAGCATGGAAAAATTTAAAGTATCTGTTATAGTGGTAAGCGTTATAGTCGTATTTGTAATTGGATGGCTGATTAACTACACGATGAAATTTATGTTTTCCAAGAGAAGCAAGGAATTTGGAACATATATGATGCTTGGAATCGAGAAAAAAGACATTATGAAGATGTTTTTAGTTGAAAATATTTTGCTAGGGATGTTTGCATTTGTGATCTCGATACTTATCGGATATATTTTTAGTAATTTGCTTACAGCTGTTATTATGAATATATTTGAGCTTCCTTTCCAGGTTAATTTTGTATTCTCTTGGCAGCCGTTTGCACTTAGTATAAGTTATTTTGTGGCTATATATCTGTTTGCCTTGCTCAAGACTAGCTTGAGAATGAGAAAGATGAAGATTTACGACCTTTTATATTGGGATAAACAAAATGAAGATAGAGTGTTTAAAAATAACAAAGCAAAGAAGATTTTATTTGTAATTTTCGTAGCTTTAGGCATTTTAGCTTTAGTGTTCGCAAAAATAGGATTTAACACTTCAAATGACGATGGCAATGTAGCGATGGTAATGATTTCGATTCCTATGATAATTATAAGTATCTATGGAATAACAATTACAGTCGGTGATTTTTTAATTGATTTTGTAATAAATAGAAAGCATATAAAATACAAAAACGATAATTTATTTATAGTGAGACAGTTTACTTCGAAGATAAAGACAATGGGAGTGACTTTGGGAACTCTATCTCTTTTAATAACACTTTCGTTTTTATCATTGAGTGGTTCTATGATGTACAGCGATATATTTTATACACAAATTAATTCTATAGCTGTATATGATATTGTCATGTCAGAGGTTTACACTGAATGTCCAGAGATTTTAGAGATTCCGACAAGTAATAGCACGAAAATCGTAGAGGAATATGAAAATTATATAGAGGATAACTACACTGTAAAAGATAAATTAGAATACAATATCTACACAAATGAAAAAAATACAGTTAAAAAGCATTTAGAGGGAGGAGTATTGGGATATATAGATGTAGATTGCTTCTTGAGAGTTAGCGATTATAACAAGCTCCTAAAAATGAGAGGACTTAAACCTATAAATTTAAAGGATGATGAGTTTTTTATACATGAATACAGAGATATATCTAAATCAGTAGAAAAATACCTAAAAAATAATGATACATTAAGAATAAACGGCAAGACATTAAAGTCAAATGGAAGCACATATGAAAATTTCGCCAACTGTTGGGGATCAGGCATGCCGTATTTTATAATAGTTCCCGACGATGCAGTTGAAAATATGAAGATAATAGATAGATTTATCGTCATCAATACAGATGAAGAAACGACTAAGGAATTTTATGAAAATATGTGTAGAGATGTTGGAAAAAATATAGATAAAAACGACTCAAAATATGATTATGCAGAGTATAGTATAGGAGTTAAAGGACATATCATAGCAGAAAATAAATCAGTATTAGTCATAATAGCCTTTATACTTTTATATGTAGCATTTATATTTACTGCGATTGTGGCGACTATATTGGCAATACAGGCTTTGAGCGACTCGACAAAATATAAATATCATTATTCAATTTTAAGCAAGCTGGGAGTAGATAAAAATCAACTTTATAAGACTATAAGAAAACAATTATCGATATTTTTCTTATTCCCTGTAATTTATCCGATTATAATAAGTATCTCAGCGATATCGTCTATAAATCAGCTTTTAAGTCCTGTGATGAGTAGTGATTATGCATATGTGAATTCAATTTTATACAGCTTTGCAATATTTTTATCTATTTATCTGATATATTTTGTGGCCACTTATTTTGGATATAAGAAGAATATAACGGAGTAGAGAATTTTTTAATAGGGTTGTGTTACACTCAAAGTAAAGGAGAGGAGAGAGTATGGATACTATATTGATAATAGAAGATGACAAGGTTATAAGAGATGAATTATCTAAGCTATTGGAGACATTTGGGTATAGAACAGTAGCCTTAGAAAAATTTGATAATGTAC
>NZ_JBJDXL010000184.1:0-5150 GCF_051866655.1 Intestinibacter sp. | reverse complement strand
TAAAAGACTTCATTTCTAATAGTTAAAGTCCTATTATTAAATTAGGAGAAGGTTTATTAGGGGGTGCATTATGGAAAAATTAATACTTGTAAAGCCGACTGTAGATATAAAGCAAAAGGCATTAGATTATAGAAATGAGTTTTTTGAAATTGGAGAAAACGTTATAAATGGTAGTGCATTATTAGATGAGCTTGAATATGAAGAATGGCTCAAATTAACAGAGCAAAATTCAAGTAAGAACACAGTTCGCTCTGATTGGGTAGAAGCGAGTACTTTTTTCGTAGTCAGAGAATCAGACAATAAGATTGTCGGAATGGTAGATATACGCCATCGTTTGAATAAATTCTTGGCTTCATATGGAGGACATATAGGGTACAGTGTCAGACCGTCTGAGAGAAAAAAGGGCTATGGAACTCAAATATTGAAGATGGCAGTTGAATACGCCAAATCAATAAATATAGATCATGTTATGCTAGCATGCTATAAAGAAAATGAAGCATCTAGGAAAATTATTCTAAAATGTGGAGGAGATTTAGAGAAGGAATTTATTCATACGGATGGAAAGGTAGTACAGGTTTATTGGATAGATAATTAAAGGAAGATATTAAGGTGGTGATGTAGTGAATACACAAAAAATTGATATTAGAAAATTAAGCAATTTAGAGATAGAAGGTGCATTAGATTTAGTTTGGCAGGTTTTTCTGAAATTTGAAGCACCCGAATATCCTCAAGAGGGTGTTGATGAATTTAAAAATTTTATTTCAGATAAGAATGAAATAGCTAAATTAGTATTTTATGGAGCATTTATTGAAAATAAAATAGTCGGTGTTTTAGCTATGAGAGAGAAACATATAAGTTTGTTTTTTGTAGATGAGAAATATCATAAAAATGGTATCGGCAAAAAGCTTTTTTTACATACCTTAGAAGAATATAAAGGTGCAGATATTACAGTAAATTCTTCGCCATACGCTAGATGTATATATGGGAAATTAGGTTTTGTTGAAACTAGTGAAGAGCAAATTACGAACGGGATAAGATATATTCCGATGATTTATAAATCAAATAGAAAATAGGATGTGGTTTTATGAAATGGGACTCAACATTATACGATAATAAACATAGCTTTGTTGCTGAATATGGGAAGGGATTATTAGAGTTTGTACCTGTAGATAAAGAGCAACGAATTTTAGACCTTGGATGTGGAACAGGTGTATTGACAGAGCAGTTGTTGAAATATGCAGGATATGTTCTAGGAGTTGATGGTTCAGAGGATATGGTTGCAAAGGCCAAAGAAAATTATCCTGACATAGATTTTGAAGTGAACGATGCACTTAAGCTTCCTTATTCAAATGAGTGGGATGTCGTCTTTTCTAATGCAGTATTTCATTGGATTTCAGATCATGATTTATTATTAAAAAATATTTATAATTCACTAAAGCCTTCAGGAAAGTTAATTTGTGAATTTGGTGGACCTGATAATATTTTAATTGTAGAAGCAGGGTTTACCAATGTACTTAAGGAATTTGGATATTCTTATAAGAGTAAATTTAATTTTCCTACAGTAGATGAATTTTCTAGATTGCTTGAAAAGAATGGATTTATAATAGATAAAATTTACGACTTTGATAGACCTACACCTTTACAAGATGGCGAAAATGGATTGGCGAATTGGGCAAAACAATTTTTGAAAACTGAGCTAGAGGAATTTTCTGAAGAACAACAAAATCAAATTTTGAAAAACTTCGAATCAAGGGTAAGGGATAAATTATGGAATGGTAAAGAATGGAGTATAGATTATAGAAGATTAAGAGTTGTAGCTCATGTTGAAAAATAAGTATTTAAATGGAGGGGAATGATGAAGATAACAGTTATTCACGGTCAATCTCATAAAGGTGTGACATATAAGATGACACACACAGTTTTAGAGTTTTTGATGAGCTCGGAAGATGAACTAAAAGAATTTTTTTTGCCAAAGGATGGTCCAGGGTTTTGTGTAGGTTGCAATAATTGCTTTCTAAAAGGGGAAGAACATTGTCCTGGGGCTGATAAAGTGCAGCCAATTATTAAGTCAATGGAGGAAGCAGATGTAATTATATTAGACTCACCTAACTATGTAATGGAAATGAGTGGAGGAATGAAAAATTTAATGGATCACTTTGCATACCGATGGATTACACATAGACCTCATGGAAAAATGTTTACAAAGGTTGGAATAACAATAAGTTCATCTGCAGGTGCACTTGCGAATCACACTGTACGTTCCATGGCAAAACAATTGAAATGGATGGGTGTTCCAAAGGTTTATACGTTTCCACTTATAAGTAATGCTATGGGAGTAAACGATTTAAATGAGAAAAAAGAACAACAAATAAAAAGTAAAGCACAAAAGGTTGCATCTAAAGTCAAAAAAAGAGTTC
This sequence comes from Intestinibacter sp., assembly GCF_051866655.1. Taxonomy (GTDB): domain Bacteria; phylum Bacillota; class Clostridia; order Peptostreptococcales; family Peptostreptococcaceae; genus Intestinibacter. The sequence continues at coordinate 2,733 of NZ_JBJDXL010000184.1, read as the reverse complement.
AAAATCCTCATGCAAGCTTGCGCTCTAAAATAATGTTCTCTATATTTAGAAAAATGCAATCTTCACCAGATGCCGGTTGGAATCCAACTGATAGAGATTGGTGGATAAATAATGGCTGGACTAAAGATATTCGACCTTGGAGGAAATAATCATGCAAATATACTTAATAAATAATAAAAGTGAAGAAATAAAACAAATAAGCAAAATATACATAGACAGTTGGAAGATTACATATGATGGCTTTGTATCAGATTCATATCTTAAATCCTTGAATTACTATGATGCGGAGAAAAAGTGGACAGAATTTTTAAGTGATACGAAGAACTTCATATTTGTATCTAAGGAAAATAATCAGGTAATAGGGTTTGTAGCTGGATGTATCGATGAAAAAAACTCTGAAGGGGAACTTTACGCATTATATGTAAATCCAACTCTCAAGAATACTGGGATAGGAAGTAAGCTTCTAGACAAATTTTTTGAGTATATGAAAGAAAACCATATGACCAGTGTAATTGTATGGGCTATGTCAAAAAATAAGAAGGCGATATCTTACTATAAGCATAAGGGCGCTGTTGAGTATAATTATAGGATGAATAATTTTGCTGGAGAAGTAGTAGAAGATACTGCATTGATTTGGAGAGAAATTTAAAATAAGGGGTTACCGCAAAATGATTTTTGTGATAATCCCTTATATTTATACTCCATAATAATATCTAATGGAATGACCAATGTATTGTGTAATTCCATACCCATATTGTTTATCAGTTTCTTTTGTCAAAACAGGATTAGAATTATCTAAATAATCCTTTGCTACTTTTAATAGTAAATATCTTGCATTATCGATTTTAAACATTTTCTTGTAGTTTTCTGACAGTCGCTTGACAGCATTTTGTGCTAAATCGGAATCATTTTTTTGTTTTGCTAAAGCAAACTGTTTATAAGTTTCATCTATTTCAATTTGTTGCTCTTCAAAACAAGCTCTATTATCCGTTTCATGCAACATAGCTTTTAGTGCTTTATCTTTGCTTCCGTACATTTTAATGATGTGTGAACTCATTTTTTCATCTGCTAGATTTTTTTCTAGAAGGTTGCGGTATGCTTCGATACTTCCAAATTGCTTAGCTATTTTTTCGAGAGTATTGCTTTCTATTAAACTAATAGAGTGATCGACTATCATTTTAACATCTTCATCATTGAGTAATTCGAAGTTCATATTATTTACTCCATCGATTACATTTTCGATTAACTCAATAGTTCGATTAATATGATTTCGTTTTTGTTCTAGTAAAGATTTTTGATTCAATAATGCTTGTTTTCTATTATAATTTGGATTTTCCAAAATTGTTTTTATATCGGATAATGGAATCTCTAATTCCTTGAAAAAAATAATTTCTTGTAACCTTGCTAATGCCTCGTTGTCATATAATCGATAACCTGTCTTTGTTAATTGAGTAGGCTTTAGCAATCCTATTTCATCGTAATATCTCAGTGTTCTGATGCTTATACCTGTTATCTCTGAAACATCTTTTACAGTTTTCATAGAATCCCTCCTCTTGGTTTAATCCTAAACCGTTACGTTACGAGAGAGTCAATATTTTATTTGCAAAAGTCATTTAATGTTTTTTGTAGAGAATTAAAAAATAACCCAACATGATATCCATCGCATACAGCATGAGCCGCTGTTAGAGTACAAGGCATAAGAATCTTACCGTCCTTTTCTTCATACTTTCCAATTGTGACAATCGGAAAATATTTAAGTTGACCGTTTATAACATTAGTACCATATCCAGTAAAATTAACCCAAGGCACACATGATACACAATAAAAATTAGCCGGTTGACCTGGCTTAACCTTTACACCTTTTATATCCTTGTAATAGTTCATATCATCAGTAATTTCTCTGTAAAAAGCTTGAAAATCGTCATCGAAGTCAGTCCAGCAATCTGAAAATGTCTTGTCGTCCTTATGAAAAATTGTGTAATTAGGAACAAGATAATCCCATACACATAAATCTCCCTGTTCATCCTCAAACATTTTGAAATTTTCTAGATTATTTAGAGTTTTAGTTAAGCAATAAATAAATGTCGCATAAAACTTGATATCTTTGCTGTGACAGTAGTCGAGAAATTTTGTAACATCTATGTTTGCTGTCATACTGTAGCCTACCTTTAATTTTTCCTTATAATAAAGATAGTGATCCTTGCGTTCCCAATGCTCTATATCTACTTTTTTGTAATTTGCCATTATAATCACCTCAAATTTTTATTTGTTTGGTGAATTTTACTAAAAAACACCTCTTGATATTAGTGTAACAAATCAATTTATAGAAGGCAAATATGGAATAAAATTTAATATTTATTGGAAATTCTATAGGAAAAAGGAGTTTTTCCAGTGAATTTCTTAAAAACAGTACTATAATAATTTTGATTATTAAATCCAACAGCGAGTGCTATATCTAATATACTTAAATCCGTATCTAGCAGAAATTTTTTACTCTTTTCTATGCGAAAATGATTTAAAAAATGAGAAAAAGTATATCCAGTAGTAGCTTTAAAAATACTACAAAAATAGCTTTTATTAATATTTAAATGTTCACATACATCGTCAATATTTATATTTTGATCGTAGTTATCGTGAACGTATTCGATGGATTTTTTTATATGCAAATTAAAGGATTTAACATACCATTGCCAACATTTCTTATCTTCAACCAAACAACCAGTTGAAGGGTAA
>NZ_JBJDXL010000183.1:0-5177 GCF_051866655.1 Intestinibacter sp. | reverse complement strand
ATATCCTAGCTGAGTTTCCCAGATGCTCAGCGCCACTGATTTTATTCCCAACTGGTTGAACTTATAAGCCCCATCCAATGCTACTGGTATCGTGTTTCCTACTGCTGCAAATTGGACGCATTCAGCATTTTTGAATAAATCCAGTATTTTGCTCAACTTATCCTCGTCCATCATGCGCACTGTCTGTGTCAGCTCCTCTATTTTATTCGCCAAAATATTTTCCAGCGATTGTGATATGTTGTTTATATCTATATTATTGGATTTGACTATATCTATCTCATTGTCCGACAATTCCTTTGCCAGTGTAATTTTCAGATGATGAAATCCCTTTAAATTACATTTTTTGCAAAAACGCGACACAGTTGCATCGCTAGTCTTGCTCTCCCTCGCCAATTCCGCGACCGTCATATCCACGACCTTTTCCTTATTTGCAAGTATGTAGTCCGCTATTTTCTTCTCTGCATCAAAGAAATCCTCATACATAGAAAAAAGTATATCTGTGACTTTTGTCGCCATAGCCTCCACCTCCCGTAAAATTTTTTTTCATAAAAGTCGCTTTTTATGATAGATTTATTTTATGAGATAAGTATAACATGATAGATTTATTTCATCAATAGCTCATAATAAATTTTTTTATTTTAACCATTGACATTATTATCTATACAAATATAATATAGTTTAGTACAAAACATTTTTTCGAGGAGGTTAACTGTGAAAAATAAATCCAAGCTTGGACTTCATATCGATAAAATAAATCGTATAATTTCAAGAAAAATAGATGCCGCTGTAATTCGCTCTATAGACGGCAAGATAACTTTATCTCAGGCATATGTGATAGATTTTATTTCTGACAATAGCTCGAGGGATATATTTCAAAAGGACATAGAAAAGGAATTCGACTTAAAGCGTTCTTCCGTCAGCCTTATGCTAAACAACATGGAAAAAAACAACTTAATCAAGAGAGTACCAGTTGCAGAGGATGCGCGCCTGAAGAAAATAGTTTTGACAGAGAAATCAATTGAACTGTCTAAAATAGTTTCAGATGCAATTGATTCAGGTGAAAACCAATTGGCAAAGGATATAACACCTGAAGAAATAGAAGTATTTTACAAGGTTTTAGGTAAAATTAGAAATAATTTAGAGGGCCAAATTTAAAGGAGGAAATAAATGTCAAAGGTATCAGATTTTACAGAAGGAAAAATATTATCTCCATTATTAAAATTCATGTTTCCGATACTAGTAGCTTTGTTTTTGCAGACTATGTACGGAGCTGTGGATTTGCTTGTAGTAGGAAGATTTGGACATGCGGCTGATGTGTCTGCTGTTTCGACTGGAAGTCAGGTCATGATGGTCATAACGGCGATGATCACAGGGCTTACTATGGGAATTACTATATTAATCGGTCAAAAGCTCGGCGAAGGAAAGAGAGCTGAGGCAGGAAACGTAGTCGGCAGCGGAATTTGTATTTTTGCTGTTGTTGCTGTCGTTATAACTGCTGTATTTGTAACATTTGCACCTGCTGTTTCATCATTTGCAAATGCACCTGTTGAAGCGTTTGATGGTACGGTTTCTTATTTGAGAATTTGCGCGGCTGGATCAGCTTTTATAATCGCATATAACGTAATCGGTGGTGTGTTTAGGGGGCTTGGCGATTCGAAAACTCCTCTTATCACGGTTTCAATAGCTTGCGTCGTGAATATCATCGGCGATTTAGTATTTGTAGGGCTGTTTAAAATGGCTGCAACTGGTGCGGCGCTTGCGACTGTGTTTGCTCAGGCGATCAGTGTAATTTTATCTATAGTTATAATAAAGAGAAGAGGACTTCCTTTCGATTTTTCGCTAAAAAGTATAAAATTCCACAAAAAACTGACTTCACAAATAATAAAATACGGCGCACCGATAGCTCTGCAGGATGTCCTTGTCCACATATCATTTTTGGTGATTATGATGATAGGAAATTCAATGGGTGTAGTCGCATCGGCTGGTATAGGAATATCCGAAAAGCTTGCAGGATTTATAATGCTTATACCGTCTTCATTTTCTCAAGCTGTGTCTGCATTTGTAGCACAAAACTACGGCGCTAAAAAATACGACAGATCTAAGAAGGTTCTGCTTTACGCTGTCGGACTTTCTCTATGCTGTGGTGTTTTCATGTTCTACTTCTCAGTATTCCATGGAAATCTGCTTTCAGGATTGTTCTCTACAGAGGAGGATGTTGTCATGGCGTCTTGGGATTACTTGAAGGCTTACGGAATAGATTGCTTGTTCACTGCGATTATGTTCTCTATGGTCGGATATTTCAATGGTTGTGGGCAAACTACATTTGTTATGATTCAAGGGATAGTCGGAGCTTTCTGCGTTAGAATTCCTGTTTCTTATTTTATGAGTAAATTGGAGCCTGTGTCTTTATTTAAGGTAGGGCTTGCTACTCCAGCTTCTACACTTGTTCAGATTGCTTTGTGCGTTGTTTATTTTGTGATTTTGTCTAGGAAGCTGTCTGCTGAGAAAAATTCATTAGAAGAAGCTAATTAAAAAAAGTTACCAGTTGCTTTTTACAGCTGGTAACTTTTTTCGTTAAATTATAATTCCCTCAAAATGATCCATCTCATGTTGGATAATCTGTGCAACAAAGCCCTTAAACATCTGTTGCTTTTCGTTGAATTTTGCATCTAGGTATTTGACCTCTATCGTTTCGTATCTAGTCGTTTTTCTTGAGCCAGTTAGAGATAGGCAGCTTTCCTCTGCTTCGTATGGATTTTCTTTTTTTATTATAACTGGATTTACCATAGGGACTATGATTGAGCCACCTATAGCGAATACCAATATGCGTTTTTTAACACCTATCATATTCGCCGCCAGTCCCACGCATCCGTTTATATTAGCCTTTAATGTATCTATTAAATCCTGGATAACTCCTACATCGTCCTTTGTTGCCGGCTCTGATTTTTGCTCTAAAAATAATATGTCTTTTACAATTGGTTTTACCATTTCATCACCTTCCTAGTCTATATCTAACACCTGTCCATTTTCGCATATTTTTCTAATTCCGCCGTCCTTAACTAGATAAGCTTCTCCATGTAATTTCGTAACTCCATTTCGCTGCAAAATAAAGCTTCCATCTGTCAAGGCGTAAAATTCTCTTCCGATGCTGTCAGGATATGAAATTTCCTCTATAACGCGTTTTCCATCTAATACATCGTCCTTTATCGCTTGGTAATGAGGAATTACCATAAACTTCGTAAGCCCAAGCCCCTCTATAAATCTCTCGTAATTCGGGTCAATGCTTTCTCCCTCTGCTTCAGGCTGAGCGTATACGATTTTCGCACAATTCATAGTTCCGGCGCTGATTCCCATTACAATTCCTTCGAATTTTTGTATTTTGGGCGTTAATTTTAGTTCATTGAAAAACGCGTTTTGAGTAGGAACATGTCCACCGCCCAGCACGATAAAATCATACTCAAAAATATCTTCTATTATATCCTGTCCATTCCTGTGGTCACAAACATCGAATCTATCCACAGAAAGCTCGCTTTTTGCAAATTTTTCCTCAAAATCCCTCGCCATAGCATCGTTCATCTCAAATGCATCAGGATCAGCACTTATCAACAAGCACTTGGCATCGTCCTTCCAGTCCTTTTTAAGTTCCTCCACAAGATTATTTGCTGGATTCACTCCTGGATAATCCTGTTGCCCCCATTGTCTGTACGCACCGATTGGGCTGCTAGTCAAATAAAGCTTCATTTTTATGTCCTCCCATTCATATTATAAGAAAATCCTTCTCTTAAAGACCTAACACCTTGCAACTCTAACCATTGTAATTATATTTAACAACTTTGTGATAGTGTTTTTTGCAGTTATTGTGTATTTACCTACGATCTTGAATATTCATTGATTTTCGATTTTTATTTTTAATTCGTAACATTAAAATAAAAGAGCTATACCCATGAAATAATATAACCCTTGAAATTACTATTTATCTATATAATAACATGTTTCACAATTATTATAAAAGCTGTATCACAAAGTTGTTAAATATATACACAATGCACTAAGTATGCTTATAATGGCAATAAATAAAGCTCTTTACGATAAATTCCATTCATCAAAAGAGCTTTTTAACGCGTATTAAATTATAAATTTAGTAGTCCTTTTTACTATATTCTCTATACTTAGATGGTAGCATTCCTGTAGATGCCTTAAATTGAGATGTAAATGAGCTCGCCTTTTTAAATCCAATTTTCTTAGCTATTTCATTTAAAGAGTAATCTGTAGTTTCTAAAAGGACCTTTGCCTTTGATATTCTTATTTTTATTAAATACGAATGTGGAGTTTCACCTAATGCCTTTTTAAATGCAAAGCCAAAGTAATTTTTTGATAGACCTGCTAATTTAGCCATTTCTTCTATTTTTATTTCTCTATCATAATTATGATTTATAAAATCCGCAACTAAATAAATTCCCTTTTGGTAGCTTTGTTTTTCTTTAAAAATATCGACATCCTTATTTACGCTTCCACTAATTAATTCTCTACAAAAAAGATTTGCAACCATATCTAATTTTACTAAATCCTTTTGATCGTTTTTTAGAAACTCTTGCTCAAAAATATGTAAATAAAACTTCAATTCTCTTGATAAATATATAGGGTGATTAAATATATCATCTGAACAATTTAATTCTTTCATTATTTTGTCTAAATACTCTTTTTTTACGAGAATATCTGTATATTCTACATTAGAAAGACTGTATTTTATACCGTGATTTGCACTACTTTTAGCTGGATAAATATATCCTCTCTCTCCAAAAAATATACTATCTTCATTTACTAGAAAAGGTATTGGAGTGTAAGGAATAAAAAATTCATATTCATCATGGCTGTGAATTCTACATTTAACCTCATCTTTATTTGGAAAATTATATTCAGCTATAAATATATTCTCGTTATAATACAAATTACAATTATCATAAAGCTCTTTTGCATTTTCACTATAAGAATTTACTACTTTTATCATATATAATATCCTTTCTCTATTATCGTATTCTTGTTCAGATTTTAAAAAAATACAATAGTACTCCAATATACTATATATAATAATAACAAAAGGTATTTTTCTTCGTAACGTACTTTAGTGCAAATTTTTGTACAGGTGAGACTTGAATATTTTTATTCTTCTTTATTTT
>NZ_JBJDXL010000182.1:0-5192 GCF_051866655.1 Intestinibacter sp. | reverse complement strand
ATTTTCCAGATGAAATAAAAGAAAAAGCAACTTCTTTATATAAAGAAAACTATCAAATATCTAGAGTAGATATAGTAAGACAGTTTTGTATAGAATTTGAGGAATTATATAAGGAATATATATTAGATGGAAATAAAGAAAATACTTTAGAGATATGTAGAAAATACTCACCTATAATAAATAAAGAAGTATATATTATAAAAAATAATAAAAAAGAACTAGTAAAATGCATAGATATAAATGATAGTGGAAATTTAATTATTAAAGAGAGAAACGGTCAAATAAAAGAGATAATGTCAGGTGAAATTTCAATAAGAGGAGTGAAGGGCTATGTATAATAATATATTAGATGTAAAAGGTTTAAAAGTAGGACAAGCACAAAATGAAGACGCACTTACAGGATGTACAGTAGTTATATGCGAAGAAGGAGCTACTTGCGGTGTAGATGTAAGAGGAGCTGCTCCTGGTACTAGAGAAACTGATTTACTTGATCCAGTGAATACTGTTCAAAAGGTAAATGCAGTTGTTTTATCAGGAGGTTCTGCATTTGGATTAGAGAGTACATGTGGAGTAAGTCAGTATTTAGAAGAACATAATATAGGATTTGATTCAGGTGTTTGCAATGTTCCTATAGTAGTAGGTGCTGTATTATTTGATTTAGGAGTAGGAGATTATAAAATAAGACCTGATAAAAAAATGGGATACGAAGCTTGTTTAAATGCTAGTGAAACTACCTTGAAACAAGGAAACTACGGTGCAGGATGTGGAGCTACTGTAGGAAAAATAAGAGGACCAGAGTTTGTAACTAAGAGCGGAATAGGTAGTTATTCTATAAAATTAAATAATGGAATAGTAGTATCTGCACTAGTAGCAGTAAATGCACTAGGTGATGTGTACGAAAATGGAAATGTAATCGCCGGTGCATTAAATGACAACAAGACAGAGTTTTTAAACAGTTACAATCTTATGAAACAGGGTGTAACAAAGGGTGGCTTCAGTATAGACAATACTACAATCGGAATTATAGCAACTAATGCGAAATTAGACAAAGCTCAATGCAAAAAAATATCTCAAATGGCACATGACGGATATGCAAGAGCTATATTCCCTATTCATACTCCTCACGATGGAGACACTATATTTACTATGGCGACAGGTGAGATAGAAACAGGTGCGGACTTAACTTTAATAGGATCTATTGCAGTTGAAGTTATGGAAAAAAGCATAATAAATGCAGTAAAAAACGCAAAAGGAATTAATGGAATACCTTCATACAATGAATTACATGCTGAAATACTAGTTAAATAGAACTTAATGTTTGACAAATTATGAAACTATTTTGATATAATATCAAAAATATACATCATAAAAAATATTTATGGATAAGATAAAAAAATAACAAAAAAAATGTAAGATTGTTGACAATATAGGTACCTGCTGATAAAATTGATTTGTTACAGCAGGCATTCTCAAAAGAGGAGTCTGACTATAAAGGGTAAAAAGTGTAACAAAATAATTTTAGAAGTCCGGCATCCAAAGGAGCTGGAACGGAGGTTAATATTATGATGAACGTGCAAGCATCAGCACAAAGAAAAGTAAATGTTAGAAGAATGGCAGTAATATCTGTATTGTCAGCAATATCAATTGTATTATCTATGATTCCTTTTGTTGGTTATATAAAACTTGGACCAGTTGACGCAACTATAATGCATGTGCCTGTTATAATAGGTGCAGTAGTAGAAGGTCCATTAGTTGGAGCAGCAGTAGGTCTAATATTCGGTTTAACAAGTCTATTTAAAGCATTCACAGAACCATCAATTGCATCATTTTGTTTTATGAATCCAATTATATCAGTATTACCAAGAATATTAATTGGTGTAGTTGCATATTATGTATATGCATTAATGTATAAAATAAGCAAAAGAGTTTATTTATCTGGATTTGTTGCAGGGGTATTAGGTTCTTTAACAAATACAATTGGAGTTATGGGATTAATTTATATTATATATGCAGATAAATATATGCAAGCAATTGGACAATCAGGAAACGCTGGTAAATATATTTTAGCAATATGTGCAACTAATGGTATACCAGAAGCTATAGTAGCAGGTATTTTAGTAGCAGCAGTTGCAGTAGTCATGATTAGAAAAAGCAAAAAATAGAAAGAAGGTTTATATAAATGCTATTAGTATTTGATGTTGGAAATACAAATATGGTTTTAGGTATCTATGAAGATGATACATTAACTAACAGCTGGAGAATAAATACCGATCATCAAAAAAGCTCAGATGAATACGGTATGTTAATAAATAGCTTATTTGAATATCATAAGATAAATATGAGAGATATAAAAAATATTATAATATCATCAGTAGTTCCTGATGTTATGCATTCTCTTGAAAATTTTTGTAAAAAATACTGTGGAGTTGAGCCATTAATAGTAGGACCAGGAATAAAAACTGGACTAAATATAAAATACGATAATCCAAAACAAGTTGGAGCTGACAGAATAGTAAATGCAGTTGCAGCTATAGAAAAATATGGTTCTCCATTAATAATAGTTGACTTCGGTACAGCCACTACATTCTGTGCAATATCAGAAAAAGGAGAATATCTTGGAGGTTCAATTTGTCCAGGAATTAAAATATCAAGTGAAGCATTGTTCCACGAAGCATCTAAATTACCTAGAGTTGAATTAACTAAGCCAGGAATGACAATTTGTAAAAATACAGTATCAGCAATGCAAGCTGGTATAATTTATGGATATGCAGGAATGGTCGAAAAATTAATTTCTATGATAAAAAAAGAATTAGGTAGTGATGATGTAAAAGTCATCGCAACAGGTGGTCTTGCTACACTTATAGACTCAGAAACTGATAGCATAGATTATATCGATAAGGATTTAACTTTAGAAGGGTTAAAGCTTATATATGAAAAAAATAAAGAATAGAAACTAAAAGACTGTCTCAATAATAAAGAGGCGGTCTTTTTTAAGGGATAAATTTATAAAAAAATTAAAATTTATCAAAAAGAATATAGTATATTTTAATTTTTTGTAATAATATATTAGAAGTGGTTAATAATGAATTAAAGCGATTAATAAAACTTTTAAATAAAGGAGCATGAGGATGAACATAGGAAATGTAAGTCTTGATAATAGGGTTTTTCTATCTCCTATGGCAGGAGTAACAGATCTTCCTTTTAGATTAATATGTAAGCAAAAGGGCTGCGGAATGCTTTATACAGAAATGATAAATGCAAAAGCACTTTGTTATAATGATGAAAATACTAAGAAAATGACTAAAATAGAAGATGAGGAGCACCCAATTGCGATTCAAATTTTTGGTTCAGAGCCAGAATATATGGGAAGAGCAACTGAAATACTAAATTCTCATCCAAATGAAATACTAGATATAAATATGGGATGTCCAGCACCTAAGGTAGTAAAAAACGGTGATGGCTCAGCATTAATGAGAAATCCCAAATTAGCAGAAGAGGTCATGAGAGCTGTAGTAGAAAATTCTACAAAGCCGGTGACGTTGAAAATAAGAAAAGGCTGGGATGATCAAAGTATAAATGCAGTTGAAATAGCTAAAATAGCTGAGCAATCTGGAATAAGTGCAGTGGCAATACACGGCAGAACTAGAGAACAATATTATTCAGGAAACGCAGATTGGGATATAATAAAAGAGATAAAAGATGCTATATCTATACCTGTAATAGGCAATGGAGATGTATTTGAGATAGAAGATGCAATAAATATGTTAGAAAAAACAAATTGTGATGCTATAATGATAGGTAGGGGCGCTCAAGGAAATCCTTGGATATTTAATAGAATAAATCACTATATGGAAACAGGAGAGATTTTACCTAAGCCAACTGCTGAAGAAAAAATAAACACAGCGATAGAACATATGAAGCTTGCAGTTGAAGAGCATGGAGAATATGTAGCTGTCAGAGAAATGAGAAAGCATATAGGTTGGTATATAAAAGGTTTAAAAAATTCAGCTAGATATAGAGATGAAATTAATAAATTAACTGATAGTGAAGGTGTAATAATGAAGTTAAGGGAGTTATCCTTGACACAATCCCGTTAGTGACTTATAATATAGCGCATAAATTAGTTAGAACGAATAAAAGGAAACAATAAATATAAGGAAAATTATAATTTATTAGAAAATAGAGAGTAAAAGGAGTTGTTAAATTATGGAAGAAAAGCAAGAGTTACTTACACAAGAGGGTTATGATAAGCTTGAACAAGAATTAGAATACTTAAAAACAGTAAAAAGAAAAGAAGTTGCAGAAAGATTAAAAATTGCTATAGGTTTTGGGGACTTATCAGAAAATGCTGAATATGATGAAGCTAAAAATGAACAAGCAAAATTAGAAGAACAAATAATAAAGCTTGAAGAAAAATTAAGAAATGCAGTTGTTCTAGATGAAAGTCAAATAGATGTTAATATTGTAACTGTAGGTTCAATAGTTAAATTATATGATTATGATTTTGAAGAAGAAGTTGAATATACAATTGTAGGTTCTTCTGAAGCTGATCCATTCGAAGGGAAAATATCTAATGAATCACCAGTAGGAAAAGGACTAATAGGTGCTAGAGTAGGTGAAGAACTAGAAATACAAGCACCAGACGGAGTAGTTAAATTCAAAGTTTTAGAAATAAATAGATAGAAGAGGGAGGAACAAATGAGTAAACATCAACAAAAGAATATAGAAACACAAGAAGAACTTAGTGAAGTATTACAAGTTAGAAGAGATAAATTACAAAATCTTATAGACATGGGAAGAAACCCATTTGAACAAACACAATACGATGTAAACGATTATTCAATGAATATAAAAAATAACTTCGAAGCTAAAGAAGGTCAAACTGTAAGAATAGCAGGTCGTATTATGAGCAAAAGAATCCAAGGTAAAGCTGGATTTATAGATATACAAGATTCTCAAGGTAGAATACAATGCTACGTTAGAAAAGACGCTATAGGTGAAGAAGAATACCCTGTCTTCAAGACATATGATATAGGTGATATTATAGGTGTTGAAGGTACTGTATTTAAAACAAAAAGAGAAGAAATATCAGTAAAAGCAACAAGTATAGTATTATTATCTAAATCATTACAAATACTACCAGAAAAATTCCATGGATTAAAAGACCCAGATTTAAGATATAGACAAAGATA
>NZ_JBJDXL010000181.1:0-5203 GCF_051866655.1 Intestinibacter sp. | reverse complement strand
CTTGAAATGCATGACGGAAATTATATTTATCCACAATTTCAAAGGAATATAATTTAAGTACTTGGCGCAGCAAGTACGCTACCCTTTCCAATGCATTATAAAAAAATATAGTGAGGTGTTTATATGAATAAGAAGTTAAAAAGATTAGTAGTTTTAGGAGCTGTTACAATAATGACGGCATCAAATGTGGCATTTTCAAATGCATTACAGGTTAAAAAAGTCGATACTAGTAGGGCAAAAGGTCAAATATATGTTTGTGTAAATGGCAAGAAATATAAATTTGATATAAATTCTCTATGTATAGTTAAACCATCGAAACCTTCGATTAAAGATGATTGTACAGATAAAATACCTAGTAGCGAAGAAGATTCAAATAATAAAGAGGATATAGATAATAATCAAACAGAAAACAATAACAATAACCAAATAGAAGATACTGATAACAACCAAACAAATGAAAATAATAATTTAAATACAGATAATAACGATCAAAATAATTCACAAGAAAATAATACAGAAGACAACGACCTTCCAAACAGTGGAGAAGATCAAACTGATGACAATAATTCAAACGATACTACAAATTCAGATTTCACAAAGGAACAATTAGAAGTATTAGAAATAGTAAATAAAGAAAGAAAAGCCAATGGATTAAAGCCACTTACTTTAAATAAAGAGTTATCAAATGTGGCAACAATAAAATCACAAGATATGATAAATAAAGGATATTTTGACCATACATCGCCTACTTATGGCTCTCCATTCGATATGATGAAATCATTTGGTATAAGCTATAAAGCTGCAGGAGAAAATATAGCAAAAGGTCAAAAAACTCCTACTGAAGTTATGAACTCTTGGATGAATTCTTCAGGTCACAGAGCTAATATACTTAGTACTAATTTTACTGAATTAGGTGTAGGTATAGCTAAGGATTCTAAAGGTACAATTTACTGGACACAAATGTTTATAGGTAAATAATATATGCTATATAATTATTAGTATATATTAAAATATATATCAAATCACAAAACTAAAATGCAAAAAACTCCCTTTATAAGTTTTAATTTTAAATAAAACTGTAAAGGGAGTTTTTTTATCTAAAATAATATGTAAAGCTAAGCACAATCTGATGATTTTTCTTTTTTATTTATAGACAATATAATAACCATGGCGATTATCATAGCTGTACCTAAAAAATCCATAAATCCAAATACAAGATCTAATAAAAATATAGAAAATACAGCAGATGATACAGGCTCTATTGTCGAAAATAAACTAGTCTTAGTAGGTCCTATCAATTTTGTACTTATGACATATATGCTAAATGGAATAACTGTACCAAATATTATTACTATTATTATTACAGCTATAGTGTATATATCAAAAGTTCCACTTATATCGAATATAGGTTTTATAAAGCTAAATGCTACGCCTCCAATTAACATTCCCCAACCGGTTACGCATATATTGCTGAAGCTGTTTAGTAGGTTACCAGGCTTAACAGTATAATATGCAAGGCAAAATGCGGCTGTTACTGCCCAAAATAAGGCTTTTTCGGAGATAACTAGACTAGTTATATCCATATGGGTTACTAAAACAAATACGCCTAACAGTGAAAGTATCAACGCAAATAATTCTATAGATGAAGGCAGTGATTTACTTTTTAATGATTGGTAAATCAGTATAATAGCAGGTCCTAAATACTGTATAACAGTCGCTGTAGCGGCATTTGAGTATTTTATAGCTACAAAATAACTGTATTGAACTCCAAACATACCTAAAATACCGAATAAAACCAAATCCTTAGTGTGCTTTTTAGATTTAAAAACTTTAAATATTTCGTTTTTTTCCTTTATATAGGCTATAGATAGTAGTATTATTCCAGAAGAGATAAGTCTAATGCATACTACC
This sequence comes from Intestinibacter sp., assembly GCF_051866655.1. Classification (GTDB taxonomy): domain Bacteria; phylum Bacillota; class Clostridia; order Peptostreptococcales; family Peptostreptococcaceae; genus Intestinibacter. The sequence continues at coordinate 3,292 of NZ_JBJDXL010000181.1, read as the reverse complement.
CATTCAGGAGTAAGATTTCTCTGTTGAAATAAAAATTGTGCACATATACCAGATAATCCCCACAATGTTCCAGCGATTAGTGCGAATAATGTTCCTTTTATAGAGTTGTTTTTAGATGTAATTTTTGAAGAACTCGATAGATCTTCAATTGCAGTGTTGTTTTCCATTATTTTCCTCCTAGTTATGATTTTGTATTATTTTATGTATTTAGGAGAGGTCATGTAATCCATAGGCCCCTTTAACATAGAAATATTATTTTTATAGTATATTAAATTGTACATATTAGTGGCTTTAATATCGTAGTTTATCAAAGTTTTGAAGTTATCCCTATCAATATGTTTTATTTTGGAAAATTTTGTGATAACCTCGATATCAGAATTATTTTTTATTTGTTTAAGTATTTCGCAGCCTTTATCGTTGAAGGCTAGAACTCTCAAGTAAGGTACACTATTTAAATCCTTGGTTTTCAGAATATCTTGTTTTTTTATTCCGAGCATGATATTGTTCAGCGTTCTAGAAATTTTAGTCATAGTATATCGCTTAGATTTTACTTCATTTTGGAGCTCTTCGAAATTTGTGCATTTAAATACAGAATTATAAATTTTATTTTCAATACCCTCATTTACTTCGAAGTAATCGATTAAATTGTCTTTATCCCTAATTATTATAGAATATAGTATTTGGTAAAAGTCGTCTTCAAAAACAGGCTTGAATCCATTTTCTAAAACATTATTTATCATATCATAAGTTGGCTTTGGAATAGTATAATTTATAGCATTTAAATCTCTATTATTTTTTAAAGCATTTCTAATTGCAGATGCAGAGCATATAGAATTGTCTATATTTAAACTATTGTAGCCAGAATTAATTCTATTTATTGTATACGGCTTAATTGGGCTATTTAGCTTTAATATGATCTTTATGTACTCGATTCCAAGGATGTTATTTGGAGAATTTAATATTTCTGTCAAGTTTTCTTTTGAAGTATTGTACAGCTTATTTTCGCTTATATAATCAAATAAGGCAGATGATCTAGCCTTTGGGAACGGTAGACCTTCATTTAAGCGATTTTTAAGAGTATTTTTAAACTCTGAGGGCTCCTCTATTAAGATTTTTGCTATTAAATACAGTATTTCTACATCGCCTATTTCACTTCCAAAACATACAGAATTTACACAGTTTAGGGAATTAAGTAAAGTTATCCCTCCATGTGCAAAAATTTCTGCACTCTGGCATGAGTACAGTGTAGGTAGTTCTACAACTAGATCGACTCCGTTTTTTACAGCCATTTCAGCCCTAGTAAATTTATCTAAAAGAGCAGGTGTACCTCTCTGCATAAAATTACCACTCATTACAGCTATTGTATGAGTTGCGCCGGTGATTTTTTTTGATTCATTTAAATGGTATAAATGACCATTGTGAAATGGATTGTATTCCACTATTAAACCAAGTAAATTCATAAAATTTTCTCCTTTTTTATATAATATGATTATTATTTTAATTAATTGGAATAATAATTCAAGGGCTATTAAATAGATATTGAAAAATTATTTAAAATATATAAATAAAATATCGATAAATTGTATTTTTTTTAACCAATAATGCAATAAATATATTATAATTATATATGAGACAATAAGTAAATGAATATGTTTTTTTTATTCAAAATAGTATGTACTTTTTTTGAAAAAAATGATATATTAATTTAGGAATTTTAATTGTCTGAATTTATTAGAAAATAAAAAGTCTATATTAATTTAACAATCTTTATTAATTAAGGCTTTTTTATGTAGTATAATAAAATAAAAGTCATTAAGGCTTAATACATATTATTCATTAAATATTAAGGAGGTTTACTAATGAAAATATTAGTTTTAAACTGTGGTAGTTCTTCATTAAAATATCAATTAATCGATATGGAAAATGAAGCAGTATTATGTAAAGGATTAGTTGAAAGAATAGGTATAGAAGGTTCTATACTTACTCAAAAAAAAGACGGTGTAGAAGGTAAATACGTTAAAGAACAACCTATGAAAGATCATCAAGATGCTATAAAATTAGTTCTTGAAGGTGTTTTAGATCCAACTTACGGTGGAGTTAAAGAAATGGCTGAAATAAACGCTGTAGGACACAGAGTTGTACACGGTGGAGAAAAATTCGCATCTTCAGTTGTAATAACTGACGAAGTTATAGAAGCTATAAAATCTTGCAACGATTTAGCTCCTCTTCACAACCCAGCAAACTTAATGGGTATAGATGCTATAAAAGCAGTACTTCCAGGTGTTCCAAATGTTGCTGTATTTGATACTGCATTCCATCAAACAATGCCAGCATCTTCATATTTATATGGTCTTCCATACAGACTATATGAACAATACGGTGTAAGAAGATACGGATTCCACGGAACTTCTCACAAATATGTATCTCAAAGAGCTGCTGCTATGTTAGGAAAAGACATAGCTGATTTAAAAATAATAACTTGCCACTTAGGAAATGGAGCTTCTATAGCTGCTGTAGATGGTGGAAAAGTTGTAGATACTACAATGGGACTTACTCCACTTGAAGGTTTAATAATGGGAACTAGATGTGGTGACATAGACCCAGCTATATTACCTTTCATAATGAAAAAAGAAGGCTTAGATGCTGATGGTATAGATAAATTAATGAATAAAGAATCTGGTGTATACGGAATGACTGGAATATCTTCTGACTTCAGAGATATCGGTGAAGCTGCAGAAAAAGGTGACACTAAAGCTATAAACGCATTAGCTGCTTACCACAAAAAAGTTAAAAAATATATAGGTGCTTATGCTGCTGAAATGAACGGTGTAGATGCTATAGTATTTACTGCTGGTTTAGGTGAAAATGGTATAGACAACAGATTAGAAATCGCTTCTGACTTAGAAGTATTAGGTGTTAAAATGGACGCTGAAGCTAACAAAGTAAGAGGAGAAGAAAGAGTTATATCTGCTGCTGATTCTAAAGTTAAAGTATTATTAATACCAACTAACGAAGAATTAATGATAGCTAGAGATACATTAGAATTAGTTAAATAATTATAGTTATATAATTTGTTAAATTTGATTATAATATAAATATTTAAGGTAGGCTTAGACCTACCTTAAATTGTGTATATGAGATATAGATATGTTTTATGCTCAGATAAAATAGTATTATAAGTATCAAGTAAAAATACTTGACAAACATTAATCCTATTTGTATAATAAATTTGGTAATAATGTTGAGGTGAAAAATATGATAATTAGTCTTAATGAGTTAAATAAAAGAGAAA
>NZ_JBJDXL010000180.1:1142-5239 GCF_051866655.1 Intestinibacter sp. | reverse complement strand
TGGGTTAATATACTTATAGAAAATATATCCAGAAGCATATATAATTAAATTAACAAAAGATAAGAAAACAAAAAATAATAAAAACGATAAAAAAATTAAAAAATTAATTAATTTTAGGGGGTAGTGGATATGAACAAATTATTCAGAAACGACTTAGATAACAAAATGTTTAGAGATTTAGTGTTATCATTTACAGTTTGCTTCACTTATGTAACATACAGCAGCTTAGTAGCAGGTATGACAAACGGAATTATAATTTCAATGGCAGCAGCAGGATTTTTCACTTTAGTAAGTGAAATAGTTAGAAACTTAGTTGAAGTAGATTTAGAAATTAAAAAATCACTTTCAAAACAAGAAGTTGCTAGAAAATATCAAATGAGATTAGTATTAAGAGATTCAATAGTAACATTTGTATTATCTTACGGATACATGACTGGTTCATTAGTAGCAGGCGCATCTTTTATGAGTGCAATACCTTACGTAGTAGCAGCATTAGTACCAACTTTAATAGTAGCAGTTTTCAGTAAAGAAATGAGAGCTCCATTCTTAAGAGAATACAGAGAACACGATGCAGTTACTAGAGAATTTGAATTAAGAAGAGTAGCATAATAATTTAAGTAAAATTGAAGAATATTATATATTAAGATCCTATGCAAAGTGATTTGTATAGGATCTATTTTATTTTAAATTATTTTGTAAAAAAATTATAATAAAATATGATGCTTGGTAGAGTACACTTTATTAAATATAATTAAATTGATTGAAATACATAAAAAAAATAACAAAATAGAAAAATAATAATATTTAATAATCATCAAAATGTATATAAATATATAAATCATATATACAAATGAAAAAACTTTTTATAAAAGCTCATAAAACTATATCAAAAATTGTAAAATTAAAGGATTTATATCGACTAATATCGCTATTATTCGACAGAGAATGGAGAAAAAAGAAGAAACTGAATTGATTAAATATTTAAAATATTCAATAAAAATAAATTAATATGGGAAAATGTTTTTTTAGGATGTGCTAAATATCAATAAAAAATCAAAAAAATGTAATTAATCTGATGCTTAGATAAAAAACAAAAATATTAAATAAAATTTTTTTAAAATATAAAATAAATAATCAATTGAATAAAAATTCAATTACACATAAAAAAAAAATATGATATAATATAGTCATGATTAAAGGAAAGAAATGACATAAATGGAAATGACAACTAAACAAAATTTTAAAATTTATGTAAAAATTTAGGGGGGCTTATAAAAATGGCTGAAAAAACTTTAAATGTATTTGAAATTGCACAATTACAAGTTAAAAATGCTTGTGATAAATTAGGAACTGATCCTGCAGTTTATGAATTATTAAAAAATCCACAAAGAGTTATGGAATTCAACTTCCCAGTTAAAATGGATGATGGAACTATAAAAACTTTCACTGGATATAGATCTCAACACAACAACGCTTGTGGACCATACAAAGGTGGTTTAAGATTCCATCCAAACGTAACTTTAGACGAAGTGAAAGCGTTATCAACTTGGATGACTTTCAAATGTGGTGTAACTGGTATACCATATGGTGGAGGTAAAGGTGGTATGGCCATCGATCCTAACGACTACTCTAAAGGTGAATTAGAAAGAATATCTAGAGGATTTGCTGCTGCTCTTGCTCCATTCGTAGGAGAAAAAGTAGACGTTCCTGCTCCAGACGTAAATACTAACGGAGAAATAATGTCTTGGATGGTTGACGAACATGCAAGAGTAACTGGAGAATTTGCTCCTGGTGTATATACTGGTAAACCAGTTGATTTCTATGGTTCATTAGCTAGAACTGAAGCTACTGGATACGGTGTTGCTATGATGGCTAGAGCTGCATTAGCTAAAGTTGGTATAGATATAAATGGTGCTAAAGTTGCTTTACAAGGTTGTGGTAACGTTGGTAGTTACACAGGTATGTATATAGAACAATTTGGTGCTAAAGTTGTTATAGTTGGTGACCACACTGGTACTATATACAACCCAGATGGTATAGATATGAAAGCTTTAATGGCTTACATCCCTACTACAGCTGCTAGAGGTGTTAAAGGATTCCCAGGTGCTGAACCTACAGATGAAAACGTATTATTAGCAGACGTTGATTTATTAATGCCATGTGCATTAGAAAACCAATTAACAGCTGAAAACGCTAACGATGTTAGAGCTAAAGTTATATGCGAAGGTGCTAACGGACCTACTACTCCTGGTGCTGATGAAATATTCGCTAAGAGAGGAATAACTCTAGTTCCAGATATACTAGCTAACAGTGGTGGTGTTACTGTTTCTTACTTCGAATGGGTACAAAACTTACAAAGAGATTCTTGGTCATTTGAAGAAGTTCAAGCTAAACAAGAAGTTGCTATGCATAAAGCATTCGAAGCTATATGGGCAATCAAAGAAGAATATGGCGTAGATATGAGAACTGCAGCTTACATGTCTTCTATCAAGAGAGTAGCAGACGCTATGAAACGTAGAGGATGGTATTAAGATTTAAAGATAGAATTTAAGCCTATCATGGATATATAAATTTTGAATATGGGAAGATGAGTTGAAGAAATTCGATTCATCTTCTTTTTTTTTACAAAAAAATAAAAAAAAGTGGCGAATTTTTTGCAAAAATATAGTCTTATATATTAAAGGGGAAAAAATAGATAAGTATCAAATTTGTTACAAATAGTTGGAAATAATAGGAAAACGTATTCAAATGTGATACTATAAAATTACTTACAAAAAAAGGGGGAATTTATCTTATGATAAAACAATTTAAAAAATCTGCATGTTTTTTAACAGTATTAAGCTTGTTACTTTCTTTTGGCTTTAGCTCAGGAAGCTCTTATGCAATGGAAAAACAAACTAAAGGTCATGCTACTTCAAAAGCATTATCAAGTTCACAAGTAATGGATAGTTATGAAGATGATTATTCTCTAAATATTGATTGGGGATTTGATGAAGAAGAATATTGGGACAGTGAAGAAGATGATCCTGAAGAAAATGGTTTCTATTACATAGTAAACGACAGAAATGAAGCTGTAATAACTTGCTATTACGATGTTGATTATGACGAAAATGATGAAGAAATCATTAGAGATAAGGATGTAGTTATTCCAAACACTCTTGGTGGATATCCTGTTACAATGATATATGATTCTGCATTTTCTGTGTTAGAAATCACTGAAAGTATTACAATACCAGAAGGAGTAAAGGTTATAGGTGAAGAGGCATTTTCTGGTTGTGATAAGTTAAAAACAGTAAGCATACCAAGTACAGTTACAGCTATAGATGCTTTTGCGTTTTCTTGGAATGAAGATTTAGAAAAAATAGTTATACCTGATAATGTAGTTGAAATAGGTATAGGTGCTTTAGCAATGAATCAATCTTTAAAAGATGTAACATTACCAAGTAATATGAAATCTATTCCAGCAGGTCTATTTGTATATTGTGAAGCTTTAGATAAAATAGATATACCAAGTGGTGTTACAGAAATAGAAGAGGCTGCTTTTGGAGGAACAGGATTTACTGAATTTACAGTACCAGATACTGTTACTACTATAGGAGACAACGCATTTGCATTATGTGAAAATTTAGTTAAGGTTACAATACCAAAATCAGTTACTAAAATAGGTCAAGGAATATTTGAAGAATGTGCAAAAGAAGTTACAATCTATGGTGAAAAAGGTTCATATGCACAAACTTATGCAAATAACAATAAAATACCATTTAAAACAATAAACGGTGAACCAATAGAAGATCCTAGTGAAGTAATAGCAACAGGAGTGACAACAGCAGGATTAAACGTAAGAAAAGGAGCATCAACAAGCTATGCTAAGATAGGCTATTTGGCAAAAGGAACAAAGATAGAAATAGTACAAAAATTATCAAATGGCTGGTATAAAATAAAATACAACGGTTCATATGGATATGTATCAGGAAAATATGTAAAATTAGATGGACAAGCTAGCGAAGTAATAGCAACAGGAGTGACAACAGCAGGATTAAATGTAAGAAAAGGAGCATCAACAAGCTATGCTAAGATAGGCTATTTGGCAAAAGGAA
>NZ_JBJDXL010000180.1:0-1042 GCF_051866655.1 Intestinibacter sp. | reverse complement strand
CAAAGGTAGAAATAGTACAAAAATTATCAAATGGCTGGTATAAAATAAAATACAATGGATCATATGGATACGTATCAGGAAAATATGTAAAATTAAGTTAAATTATTTATTAAAATAATATAGAAAAAAGCTAACAAATCTTTAAAGTGCTCCCTGTCTGTTTGGCAGGGGGTATTTATTTTCAATTAATTATGAAAAATCAAAATAAATAATAGTAAGCGATTGATTTTTGAAGATAAATATGTTATTATTTTTAGCAAAGATAGGAGTTGAATATATGAAACCAAAGGATGCTTGTGGATTTTTAATAAAGCAAATACACACTACTCTAGAAAAAAATGCGAATAACGCTCTTAGAGAATCTGGATTAACTACTGCTCAAGTATCTGTTTTAATGGAATTGTATGATACTGTAGAGAAACAGATGACACTTAAGGAGTTAGAAAAAGTACTACATCTAGCACAATCGACAACTGCAGGAATAGTTTCAAGACTTGTGCAAAAGGGATTGGTAGAATGTTATGCAGATGTCTCAGATAAAAGGATCAAGATAGTCAAGATTACACCAGCTGGAGAGGAATGCTGTATAGTCGCCGAAAAGCATATGCAGGAGGCAGAGGAGGATTTATTATCTGGTTTGACAGAGACAGAAAGAGACATATTTGTAAGCTTACTTAAGAAGGTCAGTACTTCTATGAAATAAAATGTCTGTAATAAAGCAGGCATTTTATTAAATAATATATGATAGCATGCTATTAAAAGTATGCTGTTTATTAAAAATAAAATAATAGTATGCTATTAAAAAAGTAACAAGTATCTTAAAAATATTATTTTGAAAGGAAGAAAATTTTATGAAAGAAAACAAATCATTAGAAACATTTGCTTCAATGCCAGTATCACAGGCAGTTATCCAAAATATAATTCCAGCGGTTGTAGCCATGCTGATGGTATTGATTTATAATCTGGCAGATACATTTTTTATAGGACAAACTCATGATGCATATCAGGTAGCAGCTGTATCATTGGCGACACCGGTGTTTTT
>NZ_JBJDXL010000179.1:0-5264 GCF_051866655.1 Intestinibacter sp. | reverse complement strand
TCATATATAGATTATGCCATGAGTGTTATAGCTGGTAGAGCACTTCCTGATGTTAGAGATGGTTTAAAGCCTGTACACAGAAGAATACTTTATTCAATGAATGAGTTAAATTTAACACCAGATAAGCCATATAGAAAGTCAGCACGTATAGTTGGGGACGTTTTAGGGAAGTACCATCCACATGGTGATACAGCAGTATATTTAGCTATGGTAAGAATGGCACAAGACTTCTCAACAAGAGCTCTTTTAGTTGATGGTCATGGTAACTTCGGTTCTGTAGACGGTGATTCACCAGCAGCAATGCGTTATACAGAAGCAAAGATGAGTAAATTATCTCTAGAATTATTAAGAGATATAGATAAAGAAACAGTAGATTTTGGACCAAACTTCGATGAATCTTTAAAAGAACCTACTGTATTGCCATCTAGATTCCCAAATTTATTGGTAAATGGATCTAATGGTATAGCTGTAGGTATGGCGACTTCTATACCACCACATAATTTAGGTGAAGTTATAGATGCTACTGTTCATTTAATTGATAATCCAGATTGCTTTGTAGAAGAATTAATGGATTATATTAAAGGTCCAGATTTCCCAACTGGTGCAATAATAATGGGAAAAGACAGTATAACAGAAGCATATAAAACAGGTAGAGGAAAGGTAAAGGTTAGATCTAAAGCTGAAATAGAAGAGCTTCCAAAAGGAAAACAGCAAATAGTGGTTACAGAAATTCCTTACCAAGTTAACAAGGCTAAGTTAGTCGAAAGAATAGCTGAATTAGTTAAAGAGAAAAAGGTAGAAGGAATATCAGATTTAAGAGATGAAAGTAACAGAAATGGTATGAGAATTGTTATAGAACTAAAAAGAGATGTAAATGCTAATATAGTATTAAACAACTTATACAAGCATTCTCAACTTGAAGATACATTTAGTATAATAATGCTTTCTCTTGTAAATGGTGTTCCAAGAATACTAAACTTAAAACAAATATTATATTACTATGTAGAACATCAAAAAGATGTAGTAACAAGAAGAACTAAATTTGAATTAAATAAAGCTCAAGCTAGAGCTCATATATTAGAAGGTCTAAGAATAGCCTTAGATTATATAGATGAAGTTATAAATTTAATTAGATCCTCTGCAAATACACAAATTGCTAAGACTGGATTAATGGAAAAATTCAAACTAAGTGAAGTTCAAGCTCAAGCAATACTAGATATGAGACTTCAAAAGTTAACAGGTCTAGAAAGAGAAAAGGTAGAAGCTGAATACAACGAATTAATGAAGAAGATAGAGTATTTAGAATCAATACTTGCAGATGAACACTTATTATTAGGCGTTATAAAGGACGAAATTTTAGAAATTAAAAAGAAATATGCAGACGAAAGAAGAACAGAAATAAGACATGCTGAAGGTGAAATAGATATAAGAGACTTAATAGATGACGAAGAAATCACTATAACATTGACTCACTTCGGATATATTAAGAGATTACCTTTAGATACTTATAAGAGTCAAAGAAGAGGTGGAAGAGGAATTTCAGCTCTTACAATTAGAGAAGAGGATTTCGTAAAACATTTAATAACTACTAGAACACATAACAAGCTATTATTCTTTACTAATAGAGGTAGAGTGTTTAAGTTAGATGCGTATGAAGTTCCAGAAGGTAAGAGACAAGCAAAAGGAACAGCTATAGTGAACTTACTTCAATTAGGACCTAATGAAAAAATAGCTACACTTATTGATGTTGATACACAAGCAAATGACGATACATATTTATTACTATCAACTAAAAAAGGTATTGTTAAGAAAACTAAGAGATCAGAATTTAAAAATATTAATAAATCAGGATTAATAGCTATAGGTTTAAGAGATGACGATGAATTAATAGATGTAAAAATTACTAATGGAGATAAAGAAGTATTATTAGTAACATCAGAAGGTATGTCTATTAGATTTAGCGAAAAAGATATAAGACCTATGGGTAGAACAGCAATGGGAGTTAAAGGTATAACTCTATCAGATGACGACAAAGTTGTTTCTATGAATTTATGTGATGAAGGAACTGATTTATTAGTTGTAAGTCAAAATGGTTTCGGAAAAAGAACTGAAATAGAAGAGTACAGAAGTCAAATAAGAGCAGGAAAAGGAATTAAAACTTATAATATGTCAGATAAGACTGGAAAAATAGTCGGAGCAACAATGGTCAATAATGAAGATGAATTGATGCTTATAAATTCTGATGGAGTTCTTATTAGATTAAGAGTAGATGATATATCTGTATTTGGAAGAGTGACTAGTGGAGTTAAGCTTATGAAGACAGATGATGAAGTAGACGTAGTTTCAATTGCAAAAATAAATGCTGAAGAAGAATAGGTACTAACCTATTCTTTTTCTTTCTTTATAGTATATAAAGATAAAGCATAATAGTATTGAATATAAAAATTATACTAATTTTAGATGTGTATAGTCATGGATAAATGTGCATTTTAAAATAAATATTTCTTTATTTTGAATAAATAATATATAATCAATACAAAATGTAATATATAATATAAATAGATTAACTTGAAAGGAGCTATGTAATATGAGTAAAAAAAGAGGAAAAGTATTAACGCTAGGAGTAATAATAGGATTTTTTATGGGAATATTTTTAGCACCTAAAAAGGGCAGCGAATTAAGAGAAGATGCCAAGAAAAAAATAGATACTATAAAAGAAAATCCAAAAGATGTTCTACATGAAACTTTTGAAGAAGTTAAAGAAAAAGTATCTGAAATAAAAGATGATTTAACACAAGAAAAAATGGAAATAGAAGAAGAGGATATAGTAGTTAGTAGAACTTTTGATGAAGAAGGAGAGAATAAATAATGAATGCAATTGGGTGGCAAATAGGGGCTGTTTTATTTGGAGTAGCGATATTAATAATTGCTATATATATAGCTAAAACGTTAAATTCAACTACAAAGACAATAGAAAGAGTTAATAAAATAATTGATTACAACGAAAAAAATATAAGTGAAATAATAGATAATGCAGCTGAGATAACATCAGATGTAAGAAGTATATTAGATATAGTTGAGAAAATAACAGGATTTTTTAAAGTTTTAAGAGTTTTTAAAAAATAATGGAAGCAATTAGGAGGTTTATAAATGTCTATTGATATAAATTTAAAAAATGAGCTTGATGCTGATTTTTGGGAGGTTTTTGTAAATGGTGAATTAGATGTATCCACAGCAGATCAATTTAAAGAGTATTTACACAAATTAATTGACAAAGATATAAAAAACATAAGATTTGATTTGAGTAATTTAGATTATATAGATTCAACTGGATTAGGTGTTATGATAGGAGTTTTAAAAAGAATAAAAGTTGAAAATAAAGAAATATACATAAAATCACCTAAAGACAATGTTAAAAAGATTTTTTCTATAACAGGATTAGACAAAATATTTAAAATGGAGGGATAGAATTGAATTTTGAGATTATAAAAATGGAAATTGCTTCTAACCCACAATATGTAAGCGTTGTAAGGTTGACGACATCAGGAATAGCAAACAAAATGGGGTTTTGCTTAGATGATATAGAAGATATTAAGGTAGCTGTTTCAGAAGCTTGTACAAATGCAATAAAGCATAGTTCAGATAATAAGTTTTATGTGGAATATACAATATTTGAAAATGGTTTAACTATAGAAATAATAGACAATGGAAAGGGATATAACGTTGATTCTGTTGATAAACCTAATTTAAATGAGCCTAAAGAAAGTGGGTTGGGCTTGTTCATAATAGAAAGCTTAATGGATGATGTAATGATAAAATCTGATGTAGATAGTGGAACGACTATAAAAATGACAAAATATTTAGGAGTTGATAATTAATGAAACCTATATCATCTGTTACCAATTATCTAGATATGGACAATAAAGAGCTTTTTTATATTTATAGTAAGGATAAAAGTAATAAAGAAATCAGAGATATTTTGGTAGAGAAAAATCTTTACTTAGTCAACATTCTTGCTAAAAAATATGTTAATAAAGGAGTAGAATTTGAGGATTTATACCAAGTCGGATCTTTGGCACTTATTTATGCAGTAGAGCGCTATGATATGTCAAAAGGATATGAATTTTCTAGTTTTGCTACACCTACTATAATAGGTGAAATTAAGAAATATTTTAGAGATAAAGTTTGGACAATGAGAGTTCCAAGAAGAGTTCAAGAATTAAACAAAAAAGTAAATGAAGCAAAACTTGTATTAGAACAAAAGAATAAGAAAAAACCTAAGGTAAAAGATATCGCTGATTTTATAGGGTGCAAGGAAGAGGAAGTATTAGAAGCATTAGAAGCATCATATGGATATCAACCAGTTTCCCTAGATACTCCTGTGAATAGTGATTCAGAAGACTCAGAGATAACTTTGATAGATAGATTAGGAGAGCATGAAAATAGTTTTGTCGACATAGAATATAAAGATTTTGTGGATAAATTTGTGGGTAAATTGAATGAATTAGAAGTTAAAATATTTAAAGGAAGATTTTTTGAAGAAAAAACTCAATCATCTCTAGCAAAAGAATTAGATATATCTCAAATGACTATTTCTAGAATAGAACGAAAGATAGTAGAGAAATTAAGAAAAGAATATGAAAAGTAAGATTAGTAACAAATAAATGACATAATATAGATTTAATGAGTAAAAATTATTTAGATGAAGAAGGTGTATTATTAGAAATATTACCTTCTTTTATTTTTGTGTTATAATATAGACATTGCTGTATTGTATTTAAGTTAAATATACATTATGACAATAAAAAACAAAAAAATATAAAAAAAGTATTGACATTAAAAATATGAGATGGTATTATTATACTTGTACTGATTGAGCAGTACAAAATAAATTAAAAATAATCTAGTTATTATAGCAAAGAGGATACACCTGTTCCCATTCCGAACACAGAAGTTAAGCTCTTTAGCGCCGATGGTACTTGGTGGGTGACCGCCTGGGAGAGTAGGACGTAGCTAGGTGGTATGCCGAAGTGGCGGAACTGGCAGACGCACAGGACTTAAAATCCTGCGAGACTTAACCTCTCGTACCGGTTCGATTCCGGTCTTCGGCACCATATTTATTGTGGGCCATTAGCTCAGTTGGTTAGAGCGCCCGGCTCATAACCGGTAGGCCCGGGGTTCGAGTCCCTGATGGCCCACCACAATAGATTTAAGAACTTTGAAAATTAAACAGTAGGTTAAATATAAACTTTAATTCACACGAA
>NZ_JBJDXL010000178.1:0-5265 GCF_051866655.1 Intestinibacter sp. | reverse complement strand
ATTAGGGATGATTGTATACGACAAGGTAAGAAATGGCCTTATAGATCAGAGTATATTTGGAGAAATAATATACGAAATAAGAAAGGTAGATTTAGAAATATACAATAGGATGCTCGACATAGCAAATATAGAGGGACACGACGAAAATACACCTGTATGTGAATGTGGGTATATACCAAAGAGTGATGAAAAATTTTGCCCTAAATGTGGAAGTGAAATAGATAGAGAGAAAAACTTTATGCTATGTGATGTTTGTGCAAGTAAAATCGATGTAGACTCTAAATTCTGTATCTGTTGTGGTTCAAAGGTCGTTAAAAAGCAAAAATTTGATATAGACGAATATGAAAGAGATGATTATGTTTTAGATGATGATAATGTAGAAGACGATGATTTTCAATCAATTGAAGAAGATCAAGCTGAGGTAATAAGTGAAGATATATATAGCCAAAAAGAAGAGTTAAAAGAAGAGGAAATATCTGATAAAATATATATAGATGAAGTAGACGAACAAAATACTATAGATTATCAAGAAGATATTATAAATTAACTGATAAGGATTAAAAACTCTATATTAATGTCTTTTAGATAATTTAATATAGAGGTGATTATTATTTTAAAAAATATAGATGCGTTCAAAAATATAAAAACATCTACAATTGAAGAGCTTGCTAAAAAGGGATCTGTGTTTAAATTAGAAAAAAAAGAGGTCTTATTTCACGAAGGAGATCTAGTTGAAAATGTCTATTTTTTGATATCGGGCAAGGTTTCAATATATAAAATGAATGAATTCGGAGAGCGAAAGATAATTTTTATATTAAATCAAGGTGATATGATAAACGAGATATTGATAAAAAATTCTACCACAGCTGTTGCATGTGAAGCCTTTGAAAAAGCGACAATAGTTAAATTTAATACAAAGGAATTTATCGATATAATGGAAAAAGATTTTAGCTTAGTTAAAAATATACTAGATTCTCTAGAAAAAAGAAATAGACGACTTTATAGACAGCTGAAAAATTCTACTTATATAAAAATCGAAAAGAAGCTTGCTGCAAAGCTATACAGGTTAAATCGAGAATTTGGAGTCGATAAGGGAGAGTGGCGATTGTTAGATGTCAAAGGTATTACGATGACTTATCTAGCTGATATGTTAGGATGTAAGAGAGAGACATTGTCTAGAGCTATGAAGATACTACAAAATGAAAATCTAGTTAAGTTAGAAAATAAAAAGATTTATATAAAGCCAGACGAGCTTTCATCGTTTTTTAAAAGTTAAAAAAATAGCGCTGTTTAGTAAAATGGCGTTATTTTTTTTGAAAAAAATAAAAAAACAAACTAGATTGTGATAAAAATCACATCGATTATATTTTAAAGTTGGTAATATTTAATTATAAAGATTAAGAAAGGGTGATGATAATGAAGTTAAAGCTTAACTATGAATCGTTTGATAAGGGATTAGAGAAATTAAGTGAGGAGTATAAAATTTTTGCACCAGTAGTTTTAGAGTACAAAGGTACTTATTCAGACACTCCAAGTATTAGATACAAAGAAGTGAAAACTTTCGAGGAAATGGAGTGGGGGCTTAAATCTCATTTTTCTCCAAAGGAAGTTATGTTACCTATAAATGAAATATTACTTTACTTTACACAAGATGAGTACAGTGAAGCAAATGAAAGAAAAGATAAAATTTTAATTTTTATGAGAGCCTGCGATATAAACGCAGTAAAAAGAGTTGATGAAATATATCTAAGAAACGGTGAAGAAGATTACTACTATAAAAGAAATAGAGATAAAATTAAATTTATCCTGGTAGGATGTAAAGAAAGCTTTAGAAACTGTTTCTGTGTAAGCATGGGCTCTAATAAAGCAGAAGATTACGCTATGGCTCTAAACATAAGAGAAGATGAATTATACATAGATATAAAAGACGATACATTAAATGTATTTGAAGGCGAAAGCACAGACTTTGAAGTAGATTATGTAAAAGAAAACTTCGTAAAGGTTGAAATACCAGATAATATAGATCCAGTAAAAATAAGCCAAGACCCTATGTGGGATCAGTACAACGCTCGCTGCATATCATGTGGTAGATGTAATTTTGTCTGTCCAACTTGTACATGCTTTACAATGCAGGATATTTTCTATAAAGAAAATGAAAACGTTGGAGAGAGAAGAAGAGTATGGGCATCATGTCAAGTAGATGGATTTACTGATATAGCAGGAGGACATTCATTTAGACAATCTAAAGGTGATAGACTTAGATTTAAAGCTATGCACAAGATTTACGATTTCAATAAACGCTTTGGATATCATATGTGCGTAGGATGTGGTAGATGTGATGATAACTGCCCACAATATATTTCTTTCTCTACTACTATCGATAAAGTAAATGAATTATGTAAGGAGGACAAATAATATGAATGGATATATACCAAAGGTTGCGAAGATAATAGATTTAATTAAGCATACACCGCAAGAATGGACATTTAGAGTTGAGTGCGATACTAAAGATGTACTTCCAGGTAAATTTTATGAAATATCTATGCCAAAGCACGGCGAAAGTCCAATATCAGTAAGTGGATACGGAGATAATTATGTGGATTTTACTATAAGAAATGTAGGAAAAGTAACTAGTGAAATATTTAAATACGATATAGGCGATAATCTTTTGATAAGAGGACCTTATGGAAATGGATTTCAAATTGAAAATTACATAGGTAGAGAGCTTGTCGTAGTAGCTGGAGGTAGCGCATTAGCCCCAGTAAGAGGAATAGTAGAATTTGCATATGAAAATATAGATAAATTTAAGAGCTTTAAATTAATCGTAGGATTTAAAACAATAAATGATGCTTTATTTAAAGATGATTTAAAAAGATGGAGCGAAAAACTAGACGTAACAGTGACAGTAGATACAGCGACTGAAGGATACGATGGACCTGTTGGACTTGTTACAAAATATATACCTGATTTAAAAATAGAAGATATAGATAATTTCTCATGTGCAGTAGTAGGACCTCCTATGATGATGAAATTTACAGTAGCTGAATTCTTAAAGAGAAACGTAGCAGAAGAAAATATATGGGTTTCTTATGAGAGAAAGATGTGCTGTGGATTAGGTAAATGTGGACACTGCAAGATGGATGAGTCTTATATATGCTTGGATGGTCCAGTTTACGACTATTCAAAGGCAAAAACATTAATAGATTAGGAGGTAGAGTTATGATTAGAGATATAAATACTAAAAAAGTAATGAAAAATGCTTATAGAATTACTAAAAATAGATATGGGACATCGCTTAGAGTAAGAGTTCCAGGAGGTGCAATAGACCCAGAATCTCTGAGAATTGTAGCTGAAATCTCAAATAAATTCGGAAACGGCGAAATCCATATGACAACTCGTCAAGGCTTTGAAGTATTAGGACTTAGATACGAGGATATGGATGAAATAAATAAAATGATACAGCCTGTAATAGATAAGCTTGAAATAAATCAAGTGGAACCAGATACTGGATATCCAGCAGCAGGAACTCGTAATGTATGCGCATGTGTAGGAAACAAAGCATGTCCAAAAGCAGCATACAACACTACTGAGTTTGCTAAAAAAATAGAAAAGGCGATATTCCCAAATGATATACACGTCAAGGTAGCACTTACAGGATGTCCAAATGACTGTATAAAGGCTAGAAGCCACGACTATGGAATAATAGGTATGCACAAGCCGGTATATGAAATGGATAGATGTGTAAACTGCCAAGCCTGTGTTAAAAAATGTAAGAGATTATCTACAGGAGCGCTATCAGTTGAAAACAATAAAATAGTCAGAGATGCTGAAAAATGTATAGGTTGTGGAGAATGTGTACTAAACTGTCCTACAGGAGCATGGACTAGAGATGAAAAGAAATACTACAGACTAGCTATAATGGGTAGAACAGGTAAGAAAAATCCTAGACTTGCAGAGGACTGGATACTTTGGGCAGATGAAGAAAGTATAATAAAGATAATAGTTAATACTTATAAATTTGCAAAAGAATACATGGCTAAGGATGCACCAGGAGGCAAGGAGCATATAGGATACATAGTAGATAGAACTGGATTTATGGAGTATAAAAAATACGTCCTAGAAGGAGTAACTTTAAATCCAGAAGCTGTAGTTAAAAATAATGTTTATTGGAGTGGAATACACTATTAAATAAATTTTAAACAAACTTTTTCAAACATATAAAATAAAAATGCCCAAAATACTTACCCTTTGTAAAAATAAAAAAATTATTTTTACAGAGGGGAGTATTTTTTTGTGGATCTTTAAAATAAAGATTTTCTTACAAGTTTGTAAAATATTAAATTTTAATTAAGAAAAAGATACAAAATTGAAAGATTTGACAAGATGAAAAATAGATTTAACTGTGATAAACTATAATAGTATGAAACAAACTTGGAGGGATACAAAATGAAAAATGATAAAGTAAAGTCAAAAAAAAGAAAATACGACACCTTTAGTATTACTATGGAGCTAGAGAAACCTTTACTTTACAATGAAGAAGAAAAAGAAATTTCTAAAGTCCAAAAAAAGAAACAGAAAAAGAAGATTAGAAGTAAAAAAATAATAAGGGCTATATTAGTTTTATTATTGGTATCAATAATAGGTTTTTTCATTTGGCTAAGTAGTTACTACGCTCCAACAAAAGAAGCTGAATTATCTTTAATAAGTGACAATAATGTAGAAGTGAGTATAGATAAAAATTTAATATCTTTTACACCTAAAAATACTACTCCGACGAAGGGATTTATATTTTACCCAGCTGCAAAAGTAGATGCCAGAGCCTATGCTAAGCTTTGCAAGATGATTTCATCATATGGATATGAGGTAGTAGCTGTAGATATGCCGCTTAACTTTGCTCCGTTTGGAAAAAATAAAGCCAGCGATGTTATAGAAAAATACGACAACATAGAAAGCTGGGTAATAGGTGGAGACTCTTTAGGAGGTCTTATGGCTACTAGATATGTAAATTCAAATTTAGAAAAAATTGACGGAGTTGTCTTAATATCTTCGTACCCAATGGATTCTTATTTAAAAGAGTTTCTATGAAATTTTTAGGCATCTGTTTTTCACAAAGTCCTATTTCTTCTGCTCTTATCATAAAATCAAGATATGCGTCTGTGTCTTCAAAAAGAATAGCTCTTATTTTGTCATCGAATTTTAATTGTGTTTTAGATAAAGCGTATTTTATTTGATTCACTTCTTCTTGATATTCGTTGAAATGATTAG
>NZ_JBJDXL010000177.1:0-5289 GCF_051866655.1 Intestinibacter sp. | reverse complement strand
CCGAAGAAGTAACAAATAAAAATGAAAGTACAGTAGTACAAGCTGCAGCTACAGAAGAAAGTAAATGTAATCTAGCATCCTTAAGCGTTAAAAACCAAACATTATCACCTGAATTTAGCGCTGATGTACTAGATTATACTATAGCAGATTTACCTTATTCAACAAGCTCTATAACAGTCAATGCTACAGCTGAAACTGAAGGCTCAACAGTAAAAATCACTTATACAAATTACAAGGGTGAAGAAAAAACAGCATCTTCTTCAGGACTAGTAAGTAATTTAAAATACGGCAAAAACGTAATAAATGTAGCTGTAACTTCAGAGGATGGTTCAGAAACAAAGGTTTACACTATAACATTTAACAGAAAATCTGCTTTATCTTCAATTACTGCAACTGTAGATGGAAAAGATTTAGTTTTAACACCTAGCTTCAAAAGCAGCGTAAATGATTATGAAGCTACTATAGCTAAAGGTTCAAAATCTATTTTAATAAAAGCAACTGCTAGTGTAGTTAGCGATTACAATACTATAAAAGTAAATGGACAAGTTCTTTCTGAAGATGGAGTAAGTATAGACTTAAACGGTGGAACTAATAATATAACAATAACTATCACAGGAGATGACCAAAAGGGTGAAAATACTTACAATTTAACTATAAAAGAAGTAGAATCAGCTTCTCTAAACGTAAATTGTGATGTAGACGGTGCTGTAGTTAGACTGATAGATCCTAATGGAGATGAAGTAAGCGGAAATGGAAAATATACAGGTTTGCTTTCTGATTCAACATATACTCTATTAGTTTTAAAATACGGATATATAACTCATAAAGAAGAAATACAAATTGTAGCAGGAGAACAAACAAAGAATATAACTTTAGAAAAAGCACCTGCTAGTACTCTACAAGAAGTAGCTTCTGAGTGGAAAAACTTCAGAGGTAACGATGAAAACATGGGTATAACAAATGCCAAAACACCTAGAAATTCATCAGAAGCAACTGTAAAATGGACTGCTAAATTAGGTAGTGGTTGGTCAGCAGCGCCAAGTGTACAAATTGAAGTCGACGATTCTATAGTTGTTATGTCAGGTACAAAAATATACAAATTAAGTAAAGAGGATGGCTCAATAATAACAAGTGGCGATATGGCAAGCTCCCCAAGCTATGGCTATACACCTCCAGTTTACACTAATGGTATGATAATAGCACCTTTAGGTAAAGGTACAGTTCAAGCATTTAATGCCAAGACATTAGAATCTCTTTGGGTAAGTGAATCATTTGGTTCAAGTGCACAAGCATTATCTCCAATAGCTTCTGATGATGGATATGTCTATTTAGGATTCTGGAATAGTGAGGTTAAAGAAGCTGATTTTGTTTGTATATCAACAACAGATGAAGATACAGCTAAAACAAATGAAACTAAATACGCATCTTGGAAATTTACTGTAAAAGGTGGATTCTATTGGGCAGGAGCTTATATAAAAGGAGATAACGTTATAATAGGTACTGACGATGGAGAAAGTGGATATGAAGGAACTGGACACGTCTACAGCTTAAATAAAAATACAGGAAAAGTAGTAGATTCTATAGAAGTAGTCGGAGACCAACGTTCTACAATTTCTTATGATAAGACTTCAGATAGAATATTCTTTACAACTAAAGCAGGATACTTATACTCTATGAAAGTAAATGCTGATGGAACTTTTGATAAATCTACTTTAAAATCTAAACAAATGGAAGGTCAATGTACAAGTACACCAGCCGTATATAATGGAAGAGTTTACATAGGTACAGGTACTTTAACTGGAGGAGGAAAGGTAGTAGTAGCAGATGCAAGTACATTAGAAATTATCTACGAAGCACCATTACAAGGATATCCTCAAGCTTCAGTACTTATATCTACAGCTTATGCAAAACAAGAAAATGGAAAGGTTTACGTATATTGCACATATAATAAAACTCCAGGAGGAATAACTGTATTAGAAGATTCTCCAGGACAAACAGAAGCTATCTACAGTGAATTAATCGATTTACCAACTGATTTACAACAATACTGTATAGCAAGTCCTATATGTGACAGCGATGGAACTATATACTACAAAAACGACTCAGGTAATGTAATAGCTATAGCTAATACTAATAAGAGTATAGATGTAACATTTGATGCCGATAATGGAAGTGAAGCAGTAGTTAAATCTGTTTCAAAGGATCAAGCTTTAGAATACACTCCAGAAAACCCAACTAAAGAGGGTTATACATTTGTAGGATGGTATAAAGATACTGACGATATAACTACTAAATATCAGTCAGGAGAAAAATACACTGAAAATGTAACATACAAGGCTAAATGGGCTCATGTAGCAATGCTTGGAGCACAAGTAAAAGTAGTAGTAAATGATAAGAGTGGTATAAGATTTGGAACAAAAATCTACAATGATGGAGATGAAATAGTAGAAAAAGGAACTCTAATACTTCCAGCTAAGCTACTTGCAGATGGAGAAAGTTTAAGCTTAGATACTCCTAAGGTAGCTAAATCTATAGGTAAAGTAAACTATGAAGTAAATGAAAAAGAAAATTATGTGACTTATTTAGGAACAATAGTAAATATAGAAAGATCACATTTTGATGAAGAATTAACTGCAAGCTCTTACGTTACATATAAAGACAAACAAGGACACGTTTATACAGTTTATTCTCCATATAAAAATGGCTCAACATCAGTAAATAAATTACAAGAATCAATCAATAAATAAAGTCATTGAAAAAATTTTGATGTATTGTTTAAAAAGTTCTACTACTTTAATTACAAAAAGTAGTAGAACTAAAGATTATACTTACAAAAAATAAATCTAATGTTATAATGATAGAGAAATAGCAAAGCTTTTATTTTAACTTTATTTGTAGGGAATTAATTGGCCAAATTAAAGTAAAAGCAAAGCCACGATTAAAACGCTAACTCTTGTAATTAAAAATTAAATTCAAACAAATCTCACATAGAAGGGAGTATAGATTATAAATCTACTTTCCCTAAAATTAATTCCCTATTTTTTTATATGATTTTTAAAGACTCCGAGATAAAAGAGTCTTTTTAAAATTTTATGAGGATTTATAAGTAGTAGAACTTTTGTTAAAAAGTGCTACTACTTAAAAGTAGACTTTTCTTACACCAAATCTATTGTACAATTAAGTAAGTATATAATTAAAAAAATAAAATCTTTTGAGAGAAAATTATCATATTAAGGGGTGAATAAATTGTTAAAAAAAATATGTACAATATTTCTTTCTTTTGTCGTAATAATTGGATTTGTATTTTCAAATAGTGTAAATTCTTATGCATATAACCAAGAAAAGATACAGAAATACATAAATGAAACAGCGAGTTTAATGTACAAAACTATACCTGAGCCTACTGTAGCGAGTATAGGAGGTGAATGGACTGTACTGAGCTTAGCTAGAAGTGGAGTAAAAATACCAAAAAGCTATTACGATGATTACTACAAAAGAGTAGAAAAAACGCTAAAAGATTGCGATGGACAGCTTCATAAGGTTAAGTATACAGAGTATTCTAGAGTAATACTAGCGCTTACAGCTATGAATAAAGACGTAACCGATGTAGCAGGATACAATCTACTTGAATATTTAACTGATTTAGATAATGTAAAAAAACAAGGTATAAATGGACCAATTTTTGCACTTATAGCATTTGACAGTGGAAATTACGAAATACCACAAAAATCAGGTGTAAAAGATCAAGTTACTAGACAAAAGTTAATTGACTTCATATTAAACAAAGAAATTCACAAAGGTGAAAAAGATGCAGGAGGATGGGCACTTAGTGGAAATGATCCTGACCCTGACATTACTTTTATGGCATTACAAGCATTATCTAATTATACTGACCAAGAAGAAGTCAAAGAAGCTGTAAATAGAGCCTTGGATGTAATGAGTAAGAAGCAATTATCTACAGGGGCCTTCGATTCTTGGGGAACTATGAACTGTGAAAGCACAGCACAAGCTATAGTTGCTTTAACTGCTCTAGGCATAGATGTAGACAGCGATTCTAGATTTATAAAGACAGATTCAAATGGAAATAAGAATACTGTAATAGATGGTCTATTATATTTTTATTGCAAGGGTGGCGGATTTGCACACGTATTAGAAGGATATGACGGCGGTGGGGGCGCTGGAACAGGACTTAACGCAATGGCTACAGACCAAGGAATGTACGCTTTAGTAGCATATAATAGATATTTAAAGGGTCAAAATAAATTATACGATATGACAGATGCCAGTACTACTTTTTCTACAGGGGATAATCCTGATTTAAATGGAAAAGATGATGGTGACGACGATAACGACAACCAAAATAACAATAACGAAAATAATAATAGCAATAATCAAAATAGCAACAGTAACAGTGAAAATAAAAACAACCAAAATACAAAAGTAGACAGCTCAGGAAATACAACATATACATCTAAGGTTGGAAATAAGAGTGTTAAAACAACTGAAAACAAGAGTGCCACTATAAGTATAAAGACAGTGTATACTGGTGAAAAGGATGGATTAATACCCGAAAAGAAAAAATGCGTGATAATTGAATTTAAAGAAAAAGAAAAAGAAGAAATAGTTGAATTCAAATTATCTAAAGACAAAAAACAATACTTGTATTATTCACAAGAATTATCAGATAAGAGCAATACTCCTACATATATAGCTTTATTTGATACATCTGTAGAAAAGGAAGATTTGCTAAAAATGGAAAACTATGAATTCCACAAAATAGAGGAAGCCAAAGTCGATCAAAATGCTTCAAATGAAGAAGCTGATTATACAAAGCCAGAAAAATACGAAATAATATTTGGAGATGTAAATGGAGATAAGGTAATAAATGCACAAGATGTTCTAGATGTTCAATCAATATTATCAGGAAAATTAGATTTAACTGATGAAAAACAAATAATAGCTATAAATGTATCTATGGACTCTAAAATTGACAACGGGGATATAGAGCAAATAATGAATAATTTCTTATCAAAATCTGAATATACAATTTTTAAGATTTGGGACGATAAAGTAAAAGATAATGTTAAAGTAAATAACTAGGGAGGAGAACATGAAATTAAGCAAACAAAAAATAACTGCTATTGCTGTAATACTTTCTCTCATAGTAGTTGGAGTAGTTTACGGTATTGGCGTAAAATCAAAACAAGATCAAGTAAATAATACTGTAAAGCAAGAGGATGAAAACCAAGAGGTAGCTTTATCATTAGAATACGACAAGGATTTGACTGC
>NZ_JBJDXL010000176.1:0-5295 GCF_051866655.1 Intestinibacter sp. | reverse complement strand
TATTCTTCTTCTAAGTTTTTGCCTATCTCCTCAACAGTTTTTTTACCGTCTATTTGTAAAAAGATGAAGCTACCATATTCATCAAGTTTAATTTTTTTATAAAGAGGAATTCTAAATTTTAATTTTCTAAAAAACTTTTGTATAGGATGATCTTGCTTTTCTAAGATTGTTACGATCTTATCATCAACCTCATAATCTATAGTATCTGAAATTTTAAATACTAATTTTAAAGCATCTTCATTATTCATTTGCTTTATCCTTAACGCGTGAGTTTAATATAGGAATAGCAGTTAATATTACTAATATAACTAATAATACAACAGCCATACCATTTCCTGCAGCAAATCCACTAGGAGCATGTCCACCAACTAAACCAGTTACTTGACAGATTATACCTATAAGTCCAAGTATAGAACCACCAGCAACAAGTCCTGAAGATAAACTTATACCATTACTAACTTTAACTTCTTTTTCTTCATCACTCTTAGTAGTTCTTTCAATAAATTCACGTACTAAAGCACCTACTAATATTATAGAAGTAGTTGAAATTGGTAAGTAGAATCCGATAGCAACTGTCATTATAGGTAAGTTTAGGAAGTGTAATACTATTGCCATAAATACACCAACTATTATCATAACCCATGGAAGCTCTCCAGACATTATACCAGATGTAAGTGTAGACATTAAGTTAGCTTGAGGTAAAGCAAATGGAGGATTATCTCCAGTTATTTTTAATTGTTCAGTTAATAAAACCATAACTCCAACAACAACTATAACACCAACTACAGCAGATATTGTAAAGTAACGTTGCATTTCATTTTTATTTCCACCAATAACAAATGTTACTTTTTGAGATTGGCAATATCCACCAGCTATTGCTATAGCAACAACTATAAATGAACCAAATAAAAGTAAAGATTTGTTATCTGCTTTAGAAGTCCATCCCATAGCAACAAATACTACAGTAACTATAACTAATGAAGCTATTGTCATACCAGATACAGGAAGGTTAGAAGTACCTATAGTTCCTGTTAATCTACCAGCTACTATAACGAATAATAGAGATAATACAAATGATAAAATAGCTCCAACTATAGTCATTACTATGCTTCCAGATATTATAAATGAAGCAATAAGACCTATAACAGTACCAGCTAATAATATTATTAAATGAGCAGAAGAACCTTCGCCTTCAGATGAAGATGATTTTGCATTAAGAGTTTCTTTTACTGAAGCTATTATAGTAGGTATAAGTTTTATTGCACCGATTATACCACCACATAACATCATACCAGCACCTATATATTTAACATAAGATCCAGATATATCTCCAACAGACATTTGGTTTACTGCAAGTGAAGCATTATTCCATACCATAACACCATCATTTGCCATTTCAGCGAAATAAGCAAGTAAAGGTGTTATACCAAATGCTGATAGGATTGAACCAGCAAACATAGTTAAAGAAACGTCAAGACCTACTATAAATCCAATTCCTAATAAAAGTGGATTAACTTCTAAGTCAAATTTCCATTTGTAAAATGATTTACCTGCAAAAGACATAACATTATTTGTTAAGTTTAGGAAAGAACTTGAAAGTGTATTTAAAACACCACCTATAACAAATCCGATTCCCATAAATTTCATTGAATCTCCACCTGCATCTGATGCTACTAGAGTTTCAGATATAGCCATAGCTTCGGGATACATAAGTTCGCCATGTTGATCAATTATTAAATAGTTATAAACAAGTGAAGCTATTCCTATACCAAATAGTACTCCACCTATACCAACTGCTAAACCTTCTAAGAAAGTAAACTCACTACCTATTAATATAACAGAAGGTAATACGAATATAAGACCACTAGCAACAGATTCTCCACCACTAGCCATACCTTGAACTAAGTTTCTACCAAGGATTCCTTTTTGTTTTGCAAATACTGCAACAAGAGCTGAACCTAAAATTGCACCAGGAATACCAGCAGCAACAGTAAGACCTGCCTTCATTCCTGAATAAGCTGTAGAAGCTGCGAATATAGCAGCAAATATGATACCGATAATTAATACAGCAATATTTCCTCCAAGTTTTGAACTATCTGTGACATATGGGATATAGTCTTTTCCAGCTACTCCACCATATGCCTCTTTTGGTAATTTTTTATCCAAATTACATACCCCCTTCATATTTGTTTAAATTAATTTTTATATTAGTATTGATTCATACTTTCTAACCAAGCAACTACATAGTCCCAAACATTTTTTACTGAAGATATACTTACATGTTCATTTGGAGTGTGAACATCATAAGTATTAGGACCTATTGATATAGCTTCGCATCCATCCATCTTTTTAAGGAATAATCCACATTCAAGACCAGCATGGATTGTTAGTATTTTAGGATCGTTTCCTGTTAATTTTTTATAAGTTTCTATACTTATTTCTTCTAATTTAGAGTCAACTGCTCTTTCCCAAGATGGATAGTGATCAGTTTCTTCATATTCAGCACCTAAAGCTTTAGCAACTAATTTTACATTGTTATTTATCCATTCTTTTCTAGTGTCAACAGAACTTCTTGTAGTTGCTTCAAATGTCATAACATCATCTTTAGTTGTTACAACACCTAAGTTTATAGAGCTTTCTACTAGGCCTGGTATATCTGCACACATAGTTTGAATTCCAGATGGTATTAAGTTTAAAAGTTGAATTACTTTATTTTTGCATTCAGTAGTTAAAACCTTTTCGAAAGTAGTTTCGCTTAATTCTATTTTTACATCTGGATCTGCAATTCTGTATTCATGCTTGAATATAGCTTCTATTTTAGATAATTCTTCTTTTAATTGAGCTATATCTTTTGCATCTACAGCTATAACAGCATCACATTCACGAGGGATAGCGTTTGTCTTAAGACCACCATTTACGCTTATTAAATCGTAATCAACTGTTAATAAATCTAATATTCTACCCATTAATTTATTAGAGTTAGCATGGTTTTTGTCTATTTCCATTCCTGAATGTCCACCTAAAAGACCTTTTAATTCTATTAGCATTCCTTGTCTTTCAGAAGTAGTGAATTCAAGTGGTAAAGTTGTACAGTTTCTGTTACCTCCAGCACAACCTACTAATATGCATCCTTCTTCTTCAGAGTCTATATTTAACATGTATTTTCCTGTTAAAACACTAGTATCTAAATTCTTAGCTCCTGTCATACCTACTTCTTCATCAGTAGTTATAAGTATTTCTAATTCAGGATGCTTGATTGTATCAGATGCTAATAAAGCCATACCGTAAGCAACTGCTATACCGTTGTCAGCTCCTAAAGTAGTTCCAGTTGCATATATCATGTCATCTACAACTCTTAATTCAATAGGATCTGTTAAGAAATCATGATTTGAATCTTTGTTTTTTTCACAAACCATATCCATATGTCCTTGGATTATTACCCCTGGACAGTTTTCATAACCTGCAGTAGCTGGTTTTTTGATTATTACGTTTGAGTGTTCATCTTGTACATATTGTAAATTTAAATCTTGAGCAAATTTACATAGATAATCACTTATAGCTTTTTCATTACCAGAACCTCTTGGTATTTGAGATATTTTTTCAAAATAATTTAAAACTGATTGAGGTTCTAAACCATTTAGTATCTTTTCCATTTAAAATCAACCCCTTTTCCATATTTTTAAAACTTATCATTTATTAGTATAATATGAAAATACAAAAAGTAAAGTAAAAAATTAACAAAAATTTAATTCTTATTTTAAAAATCATTTAAAAGATTCTGAAAATTGAAAGATTAAAATTGTAAATGTTATAATAATAATAATTAAAAATATATGTTAATTTATTTGATGTAAATGTATAATTAAATGTATCATATATAATATCTAAACATCTGCTATATGGGCAGGTGTATTTTGGTATGCAAAAATATTTTAAATATATTGGGAGGTTTTTAATGGAAAATAGAAAGTACAAAACTAAAGAATTAATAGGAAGATTTCTTCCTTATTTTAGACCATATAAGAAGGTTTTATTATTAGATTTATTCTGTGCGTTTTTAACTACAGGATGTGATTTAATATTACCTATGATATTGAGATTTCTTGCAAATAAAGGAACAGAGGATTTAGCATCAATTACTGTGGAGTTAATAGCGAGTGTGGCAGGTATTTATCTAGTTCTTAGAATAATAGATGCTATTGCAAACTATTATATGACTAGAATCGGTCACGTAATGGGTGCTAGAATAGAGACAGATATGAGAAAGGATGCGTTTGACCATATTCAAAAATTATCTGATTCTTACTTTAATAATACTAAAGTAGGGCAAATCATGTCTAGAATAACTAATGACCTATTTGATGTAACTGAATTCGCTCATCATTGTCCAGAAGAGTTTTTCATAGCAGGAGTAAAAATAATTATATCATTCATACTTTTATCTAGAATAAATATAGCTTTGACTACAATAATATTTATATTCATACCTTTAATGGTCATATTCAGTATGGATCAAAATAGAAAGATGAAGAGAGCGTTTAAGAAACAAAGAGTTCAAATCGGTGAATTAAATTCAAGATTAGAAGATAGTTTACTAGGGGTTAGAGTTGTAAAGGCTTTTGCAAATGAAGAAATTGAAGCGGAGAAATTCAAAAAAGATAACAGTAAATTCCTAGGAACTAAGAAAGAAACATATAAATATATGGCAGGATTTAAGATAATAACTTGCATATTTGATGGGATAATGTATTTAGTTTTATTGATTGCCGGTGGAGCATTTATGATGAAGGGTCTTATCCAACCGGCTGACTTGTTTGTATATACATTATATGTTACAACTTTACTTGCTACAGTTAAGAGAATTGTAGAATTTGCAGAACAATTCCAAAGAGGTATGACTGGTATTGAACGTTTTATAGAAATAATGGATTCTGATATAGAAATATTTGATGATGAAGATGCTGAAGAATTAACTGATGTAAAGGGAAGTATTGAATTTAAAAACGTATCATTTGAATACAACGATACTGACAAAGAAGTTTTAAATGATATTAATTTATCTATAAAAGAAGGAGAAAAGGTAGCATTAGTAGGGCCTTCTGGAGGAGGAAAAACTACTATATGCAATTTAATACCACGTTTTTACGATACTACAGAGGGAAATATTTATTTAGACAATAAAGATATAAAGAAAATTACTTTAAAGAGCTTGAGACAAAATATAGGTATAGTTCAACAGGATGTATATTTATTTGCTGGTACAGTTTATGATAATATAGCTTACGGAAACCCTAA
>NZ_JBJDXL010000175.1:0-5297 GCF_051866655.1 Intestinibacter sp. | reverse complement strand
TAAGAGATAACAAAGATAGATTATCAGAATTTTTATAAGAAGATGGTGTTAAATGCATAATATAAAGAATTAAATATATAATTTAAAATAGTAAAAAGGGTATGTCATCAAACTTTACGACGTACCCTTACTAATTTACTACAATTCCTTATCCTTAATAAAAACAGGATCCTTCCTACAAGTATTCAAAAACATCCCCAAACAAGCAACCGCAGCCACAATCTCAGAAACAGGTAACGTAATCCAAATACCAGTTAAACCAATGCTCTTATAAAAAATCATACAAACAGGAATAATTATCACGCATTGTCTAAGCAGAGAAATAACCAAGCTATAAGTACCCTTTCCGATAGATTCGTACATAGCAGATATAATCAAAGAAAATGCAGAGAATAAAAATCCTAGGCTGATTATACGAAGAGCTTGAACCCCTAGATTCATCATATTTTCTGAAGCACTAAACATAGACATCAGCTGTCTAGGCATAAACATAAATAGTAGGAAACCTATAAGCATTATCGTGAAAGACACCATAAGGCTTATTTTCAATGCTTCGAAAATTCTATCTCTATTCTTCGCACCGTAGTTATATCCGATTATAGGTCTCATACCTTGAACAAGCCCATTTACAGGCATCGCGATAAATGTCTGTAATCTATAGTAGATACCGTAGACAGATACGGCTGTATTTGAGAATTTTACTAAAACAAAATTAAGCACGACTGTAAGTAATGATGAAATAGAAATCATCAAAGCAGAAGGAATTCCAACTGCGTAAATTTCTTTTATAATATGAAACTCAAATTTAAATCTTTTTAAATCCATTTTTAGCATGCTGTCTGATTTAATGAAAAATACAAGTAATATTAAAAATGATATCATTTGCCCAATTATAGTAGCTATAGCCGCACCTGTGACTCCAAGTCTAGGAACTCCAAACCAACCAAATATAAAAATAGGATCTAATATTATATTTGCAATTGCCCCAATTGCCTGTGATATAGTCGGCATAAGTGTGTTTCCTGTAGCTTGGAATATCTTTTCAAAGGTGATTTGAAAAAACAACCCAAATGAAAGCAATACTACTATATAAGTGTAGTTACATCCAAGTGTAAAGATCTCCTCGGAATCAGTAAAGGCTCTGAAAAACGGCTGTATAAATAGCAAGCCTAAAATAATAAATAATAAAGAATGAATAAATGACAATATCATAGAATGTGTCACAGTGTTGTTTGCTTCATCGATATTATTTGCGCCGAGGCTTCTAGAAATATAAGAGTTCATACCAATGCCGACACCTACAGATACTGCAAGTATACAGTACTGAATTGGAGCAGCTAAAGATACTGCTGTCAGCGCATTTTCACCTAATTTAGCGACGAAAATACTGTCTATGATGTTGTACATCGATTGCACAAACATAGATATTATAGGTGGACATCCCATCGTGAATATCAATGAAGAAATAGATTTAGTCCCCATAGGATTTTGTTTAGTTTCTTCCATTTTTTTACCCCCTTCAATTAATAAATATTATAAAAAAAGGCTATATATTAGCTCGTTTTTGTTCAGAAACGAGAAAATATATAGCCTTTTAGTAGTATCTACTAGTTAGCAATTAAATTATATCATATAATATAGGTAGTAATCAATCAAACAATAATTTAAAATAGTAAATAGAGAAAAGTTATTTTGTAATTTGTTAAACAGGATTTATGCCAATCTATTGACATAAAAATGTAAAAATGATAACCTACTAACAGAATAAAAATAGCTTTTAATTTTAGTCCGGTGAGGCTGAAAAAGGAGGATAAGAAATGTTAAAATCAAGAAATTTGGTCCAACCAGAAGACTTTTCAATTAAAGAAATAGATGAAGTACTAGATTTAGCTCAAAAGATTATGGCTAATCCTGGTAAATATTCAGAGGTTTGCAGAGGTAAACTTCTTGCTACATTATTTTATGAACCATCAACTAGAACAAGACTTAGCTTTGAATCAGCAATGAAAAGATTAGGTGGAGAAGTTGTCGGTTTTTCAGATCCAGGCTCATCATCAGTTTCAAAGGGAGAATCATTAGCTGATACAATAAGAACTGTATCTGGATATGTTGATATAATAGCTATGAGACATCCTATCGCAGGTTCAGCAGCTGAAGCTACAAAGTACGCAGAGGTACCTTTTATCAATGCTGGAGATGGTGGAAATCAACATCCAACTCAAACTCTAACAGATTTACTTACAATAAAAACTTTAACAGGAAGATTAGATAACCACGTAATAGGTTTATGTGGTGACTTAAAATACGGAAGAACTGTGCATTCATTAGTTAAAGCTATGAACAGATACGATGAAAGTAAATTCGTATTTATAGCTCCAGAACAATTAAGAATGCCTGGATATGTAAAACAAAATCTTAAAAAACATATTTACTATGAAACTGCAAGCTTAGACGATGCAATACCAACTCTAGACATTTTATATATGACTAGAATACAAAGAGAAAGATTTGCAGATTTAGACGAATATGAAGAATTAAAGGGATGCTATATATTAGATAAAGAAAAAATGAGCAAAGCACCAGAAAATATGTTAGTAATGCATCCATTACCAAGAGTAAACGAAATCACTACTGATGTTGATGATGACAAGAGAGCAGTATACTTCCAACAAGCTAAATTTGGAATGTACGTGAGAATGGCTTTAATAATGAAACTTTTAGGAGTAGATGTAGAGGAGTAATATAATGTACAAAATAATAGAAAATAAATATATAGGTGAAGATATGTACCAAATGAAGGTACAAGGCAAATTTGAAGGTAAAATGGGTCAATTCTATATGCTTAGAGCATGGGATACATATCCAACACTTTCAAGACCTATAAGTATTCATGATATAGATGAAGAAGGTATAACTTTCTTATATAAAGTAGTCGGGGAAGGAACTAAGATATTCAGTAAATTAGTTGCTGGAGACGAAATAAAATTAGAAGGTCCTTATGGCAACGGATACCAAAAAGTAGAAGGTAAGGTTGCATTAGTAGGCGGAGGAATAGGTGTAGCACCTTTGTATTTAGTTGCAAAGAATATACCTAATTGTGATGTTTACTTAGGATTCAGAAATGAACCTATTTTAGTAGATAAATACGAAAAAGTTTGTAATAAAGTAAAAACAACTGTAGGAAATACTTTTGTTACAGATGCTATAGATACAGCAGAATATGACTATATATTAACTTGTGGTCCAACACCTATGATGAAGGTTTTAATGGACAAGGTGAATAAAACAAACGCTGAAAAGGGAACTAACACAAGAGTGATGGTTTCATTAGAAAATAGAATGGCTTGTGGTATGGGTGCATGCTTAGTATGCACTTGCAAAACTACAGGTGGCAACAAAAAGACTTGTAAAGACGGTCCAGTATTCTGGGGAGAGGATGTGATTTTTTAATGGCAGATATGAGTGTAAAATTTAAAGATTTGACTTTCAAAAATCCAGTAATAATGGCATCTGGTACCTTTGGATTTGGTAGAGAATACAATGAAGTTTACGATATATCAAAACTAGGTGGAGTAAGTGGAAAAGGACTTACACTAAACGCAAAACCAGGTAACAACGGCATAAGAGTTTGGGAAACTCCATCAGGAATGATAAACAGCGTAGGACTTGAAAATCCTGGAGTACAAGGATTCATAGACAAGGAGCTTCCTTTTTTCAAGAAATTAGATCTAGTTAGAATAGCTAACGTAGGTGGAGGTTGCTTAGAAGACTATGTAACAGGAGTAGAGCTTCTAAACGACAAAGAAATAGACATAATCGAATTAAATATCTCTTGCCCTAACGTAAAAGCAGGTGGTATGGCATTCGGAATCAAAAGTGAAGTAGCTAGAGAAGTTGTAAAGGAAGTCAGAGCAGCTTGCAAAAAACCTCTAGTAATCAAGCTTTCACCAAATGCAGAAGATATAATATCAATGGCAAAGGTATGTGAAGAAGAAGGAGCAGACGGTGTATCTCTAGTAAATACATTCAAAGCCCTTGCAATAGATATAAAAAACAGAAAGCCTGTATTTGAAAATGTATATGCAGGATTATCAGGACCAGCTATAAAACCTATAGCACTTAGAATGGTTCACGAAGTATGCAAAAACGTGGAAATCCCAGTATTTGGTATGGGTGGAATCACAAAAGCTGAAGATGCTATAGAATTCATCATGGCAGGTGCAACATGCATACAAGTAGGAACAGCTAATTTCATGAATCCTAGAGTGGGACTTGAAATAGTTGATGGAATCAATGATTTTATGGAGAGAGAAGGAATAAAATCTCTAGATGAAATTAGAGGAATTGTTTAAAAATAAATAAATTGATAATATATAATAACGATATCGTTATTAATTTTTTAAAAAAAGAAAAAGAATAATATATTAATAATAAATTAGTAAAAGTGGAGGAATCATACATGAGTAAAGTAGATGTAGTAGATATATTAAAGAAAAGCGACGCATTATTAGAAGGACATTTCCTATTATCTTCAGGAAAACACAGTAACAGATACGTACAATGTGCAAAAGTTTTAAGATACCCAGAATACGCAGCACAAGTATTAAGCACAGTAGTTGATCAAATAAAAGACTTAGACATAGACTTAGTAGTTGGACCAGCTATGGGTGGTGTAATAGTTTCTTATGAATTAGGAAGACAATTAAACAAAGAAGCTGTTTTCACTGAAAGAAAAGACGGTGTAATGCAACTTAGAAGAGGATTCGAAGTTAAACCAGGAGCTAAAATAATAATATCAGAAGACGTTGTTACAACTGGTAAATCAACTTTAGAAACTAAAAAAGCATTAGAAGAATTAGGTGGAGAAGTTATAGGTGTTGCTTGTATAGCAGACAGAACTAGTGCTCCAATAGGAATGCCAATATACAGCGCTATAAAATTAGACATACAAGTTTATGACGCTGACGAATGTCCTTTATGTAAAGAAGGAAAGATCGAATTAGTTAAACCAGGTAGTAGAGAATTTAAAGAAATAGGAATGTAATTGAAGATTAAAATTATATAAATAAACAAAAAGATGCTAAAGTAATAGCATCTTTTTTTGTACGAGATATGTAAATAATTGTAATTTAAAATCATAATATAGTTATTTTTGTTATAATAATAATAATAAATAATTATGCAGGTAGAGAAGGGGGGTGTAGTTTATGCCGAAAAGATTTAGAGAAGCAGCGTGTTTTTTAACAGTATTAGGTTTATTGGTTTCTTTTAAAACTAATACTGAAGACATTCAGGCT
>NZ_JBJDXL010000174.1:0-5300 GCF_051866655.1 Intestinibacter sp. | reverse complement strand
GAGAGTATATCACTTATAGGATTTAATTTGAATTAAAATACAGGCTATTGAACAAAAGATACTTAGATACAAGTGATTGTATTTAAGTATCTTTTTTAATTTAAAGTGAAAATAATATATGATAAAATAAAATAAAAAAATACTATAATTTGGAGGAAAGTAAATGGATTATGAAATAAAAGGAAATATAGTACCAAGTGTAGAGATAAACCTTACAAAGGGAGAGTCAGTATTCACTCAATCTGGAGGGATGTTCTACCAAACAGATGGAATAAGAATGGAGACAAACGCAAAGGGTGGTTTTCTAAAAGGTATTGGAAGAATGTTTGCTGGAGAATCTTTTTTTATGGTAACTTATACAGCTGAAAGAAATTCAAAAATTGCGTTTGCATCAACAGTTCCAGGAACAATAATCCCTGTCGATGTAAGTAATAATAACAACTTCACTATACAAAAGGGCGCGTTTTTGGCAGCTGAAACTTCTGTAGATTTAAAGACTACCTTTAATAAAAAGGTGGGAACAGGATTTTTCGGTGGAGAAGGATTTATACTTCAAGAGCTTAGAGGTCATGGTATGGCGTTTTTAGAAATAGATGGAGATGCAATTGAGATAAATTTAGCTCCTGGTGAAGTTATAAAAGTCGACACAGGAAATCTTGTTGGATTTGAAAGCAGCGTTTCATATGAAATTGAAACTGTAAAAGGCGTTGGAAATATACTATTTGGCGGTGAGGGCTTGTTTTTAACAAGACTTACAGGACCAGGTCAAGTCGTACTTCAAACTATGAATATTAATGAATTTGCGCTTAAGATAGGCTCTTTTATACCTACTAGCTCTAACTAATAAATAGCGTTTTATGTAAAATGCACTATACTTGTAGAATTTGCTATAAGTATAGTGTATTTTTTTAGTATTTTATAGAATTTGAATAAGTTATTTGTAGCCAATAGTCGGTTATTTGATATAGACAACCGAGTAAAATTCGCTGATCCTGATTTTGTATTTCACTAGGAATTTTGTTATTATATCTAGAGTAATGTATTTGATTATTAGACAAAACTCTGATAACGTGCATATAAGACGTTATCCATGGTGAAACATATCCCTGTCTCAAGTAAGAATCTATAGAGATTTGTAATCCTTTATCGGAGTCGTCCCAAGGTAGTTGTTCTGCTAAAAGAACTTCTACTATTTTTCTAGAGTAGCTGCACAGTTCAAAATATCTCAGAGACTTTCTCTTTATCTGATTGTAGAAATCGTGTAGTATTTCATAGTTGATATTGAGGTTGTTGTTTTTCTTAAGCTTGATTAATTTGTATATATTGTCCTCTAGCTTTTTTAAAACCTCTTTATTGTAATCATCTAAGAAAATATCTCTAGTTTGAGTTTCGCTTCTATCTAAATATTTATTTAAGGCGATATCTAATTTATGAGCTTTTAGTTTGTTTTTCTCGACTAAATAGATTTTAGATAGAGAAGGTATATTTTCTAGACATTTTTCGCATTGTTTTAGTTGTAATTCTAGATTTGACTCTATCGATAGATTTAAATAGCCTGTGCCCAACAAAGGCATTGCGATGCTTTTTATAGGGATGTTTAGTTTTTCAATTAAAGATAAAAATGGAAGTATAGCCTCAAATGATTTGTTTGGGTCGCCTCTTTTATCGAATTCTACGCAGACAAATCTTTTGAATTTAAACTCTATATTGTCTAATTCATTAGATATCCATATATGTAATTTTTTTCTTAAATCTATATACGGGTCTTTTGATAATTTATAGATATCTATATTTTTATCGATTAACGCCTTGACTAGTGTACCTTCTGTAGGAAGGTAGTGATAGCTGACGGCAGATAGCACTAGTATATCAAATGGTTTACAAAAATCTGTCAGATCTCCCTCATGGATTTCAATTGATTTTCTTCCGTAAATAGTCTCTATTTCATATGAATTAATTAGATTACAGCACATAAAATTCCCCTCGTTTTTAAGTTTAATTAAATTTATTGTAGCAGATTTTATGTGCTTTAGTGAAATTTATAATAAAATTGATTTAACCGAATATCCTAGATAAAAAACCAGTGTGTTCATTTAATATATTTAGACCTATAAATATCAAGATAATCCCACCGAGTATTTGAGCGTAGTTTTTGAATACACCGCCTAGCTTTTTACCTATTAAAACTCCTATAAAGCAAAATGAAAAGGTAATGGCGAATATACTAAAACAAACTGGAAAAATAGATATACTTAAAAAGGCAAAGCTAACTCCGACAGCTAGAGCGTCGATGCTTGTAGCTATTGACAATATAAAAATTTCTCTGTTGTCGATTGTATTTATATTTTCTAGATATTTTTGTTTTTCTTCTTCATCTTTAAATTTTATGGTTTCTGTCTCAACAGCTTCAAATATCATTTTAAGTCCGATAAATGACAGTAAAAATAAGGCAATCCAGTGGTCTACAGACTTTATATAGGATTCAAATCTAATTCCTAAAAACCATCCGATAAACGGCATCAAGCCTTGAAAAAATCCAAAAGAAAAAGCAATTTTAAATGCCAATTTAGAGTTTATGTTTTTTAAAGTCATGCCCTTGGTAACAGACACAGCGAATGCATCCATCGAAAGCGCAAATCCGGTTAAAAGTATATTTAACAAACTCATATATAGAACCTCCTCAAAAAAGTAGTTATAGCTCAAAAATTTAAAGTGAATTTAGGTATATTTTTTGAGATTATAGAAAAAATATACATAGAAGTAAAATGTAAATAGTTTATGTATTATTAAATAATTTACATATAAGGAATATATAAATAAATATGAAAAATTTTTTTTATGTATTCTTCAATAAAATATAAAAGGAGCGTTTCAGATGAAAAAATGGGTATGTATTGTATGTGGATATATATACGAGGGAGAAGAACCACCGGAAAAATGTCCTGTCTGTGGTGTAGGTGCAGATAAATTTCAAGTAAAAACCGATACATTGAATTGGGCAGATGAGCATCATATAGGAGCTGCAAAAGGTATAGATGAGGATTTGGTAGAAGATTTAAGAGCAAACTTCATAGGTGAATGTACAGAAGTAGGTATGTACTTAGCTATGGGAAGAGTTGCCGATAGAGAGGGATATCCTGAAATTGGAGCAGCATATGATAAAATCGCATTTGAGGAGGCAGTACATGCTGCTAAATTTGCTGAATTACTAGGAGAGGTAGTAGAACCATGTACAAAGTCTAATTTAGAGGCTAGAGTTGAGGCCGAATACGGAGCTGCTGAAGGTAAATTAAAAATAGCTAAAAAAGCTAAAGAATTAGGACTTGATGCAATTCACGACACAGTTCACGAGATGTGCAAAGATGAGGCTAGACATGGAAAGGCATTTTTGGGACTTCTTAAGAGATATTTTGGCTAATTAAAAATATAGTAAAATTAATAGCTTAAAATATTTTAAAAGGCAATATGAAAAGAGGTTGTTAGGTCATATCATTTCTCTAACAACCTCTTATTATTATTTTTTAATTAATAAATTCAATAAGCTGGAAGCTATGTCTGTTGTAATTCTCTTTTTTTCCAGCTCACAAAACCATACATATCATTCAAAAAGAAAATTATAAAATTTACCACAACAGGAATATACATAGGATTTTCAAATGAAGCTAAAATCCACATGATAATCAGCACAATATCGTTCGATGCATAACCCAATGCATAGTAAGATGATCTTAGCATTGTGAGAGATGCTGCAATAAAACTTGTTATAATTGAAATTGTACTAAATACGATATTTGGTGTATTTAATGCAGAGAGTATAAAATAAAATAATATCGTCACTGCAATACTAAATATAACAAGAAGTATTATGTGATTTCTGTTCAATTTTTGGATTGCCACTTCGTTTCCATTTTCTTTAGATGGATTTCTAATCCATGTGATAGTTGACCATATTGACATTGGCATAGTCATTCCTAAATAAGTAATCATCTCACCCCAATAATGAAAACGAAATGAAATGATACCATAAAGAATACTAAACACAATCATCAGGATTTGTGCCCATACATTTCCTTTTGCAGCAAAAATTAAAGAAGTAACACCAATCAATGCCGCTGTAAGTGTAAGAAGATCCAAGTCTGCGGTTACAATGTTGGAAATAAAAACAATGATCAGTGAGCCGATCCAAATTCCCCATTCTCTTTTCGATAACTCTTTAATTGGATTATTCATTTTTAGTTCTCCTTAAATCTATGATATTTTGTTCTGTAGATATAAGGCTAGTTTTAGGGTCTAATATTGGTATTTTTATGTTATTTAAAATCATAATTGTCTCCTATAATTCTGATTTGTTTGAATCAATTATATCATATTTTTGTAAACTAGTTATTCAAAGGCTTTTGATACTTTTTCTAACCATGATGTAATTTCAATCTTTTGAGGACAATTTTTCTCGCAGGATTTACATTTTATGCAATCTGACGCTTTGCCATTTATTGAACTAATCTGATTATAAATCGGTTTAATTTTCCAATCTTCTTCTGGATATCTGTAGTATTCGTTATACAAATCAAAATACTCTGGAATTGATATATTTTGAGGACAATTATTTTTACAATAGCTACATCCTGTGCAAGCAATAGCAGTTTTATTATTGATAATTTGGCATACATCTCCAATCGCTTTTAATTCTATATCATTCAAAATAGACATATCTTTCATATTATCGTCTATCTGTTCTAAAGAATTCATTCCACTTAGAACAATTTCTACTTGATCTAAAGATTGTGCAAATCGTATAGCCCATGAGGCAGTGCTTTTTTCTGGATGTATTTTTTTAAAAATTTCATCCGCCTCTTTTGGAAGATTTGCGAGAGTTCCACCTTTTACAGGTTCCATTACTATAATCTGTTTATTGTGTTTTTTTGCAACTTTATAGCATTTTTCAGCTTCTACAGATGGACTTTTCCAATCTAAGTAATTAATTTGTAGCTGAACATAATCGACCTCTGGATGATTTGTCAAAATTTTATCCAATAATTCTGCATTATCATGGTATGAAAATCCTATTTTTTTTGCTTTTCCTTGTTCCTTTAACTCTTTTAAAAATTCAAATTCATCGTATTTTTGACAAATATCGTAGTGATCTTTATTTAACCAATGAAGCATGTAATTATCAAAATACGTAACTCCACAACGGTTTAATTGTTCTTCAAAATATTTATAGCATTCTTCATGAGATTTTACTTTCCATGTTGGAAGTTTGTCCGCTATTAGAAATGATTCTCGCGGATGTCTTTTTA
>NZ_JBJDXL010000173.1:0-5308 GCF_051866655.1 Intestinibacter sp. | reverse complement strand
ACTCAAATGAATCATGCTGCTGCAGTAGCACAAGTAATTGCTGTGATACCACAGTAAAAAAAGAAAAGAAAATTTTAATTGAATATCTCTATCTAGACTTGGTCACTTGTGATCGTTGCGTTGGAACAGATAAGGTTCTCGATGAAGTCGTAGCTTTACTTACACCTACACTTGAGCTAGCCGGCTATACAGTTGAATACCAAAAAATAGAGATGACTACAATCGACGATGCTAAAAAATATAAATTCTTATCCTCTCCAACTATTCGCGTAAATGGAATAGATATATGTGATTCTGTAAGCGAAAATGATTGCAAATGCTGTGGAGATATAAGTGGTACTGCGGTCGATTGCCGTGTTTTTGAATATGAAGGTAAGAGCTATGAAGTTCCTCCAAAGGCTATGCTGGCAGAAAATATTCTTAAAACAGTATTTTCTCAAAATACAGATTGCTGCTGCACTGATTATGAGGTGCCAGATAATTTGATACGTTTTTATGAAGGTAAAGAAAATAAATCATCTGGCTGTTGCTGTGACGGAGGATGCTGCTAATATTATTTTTTAAATATCCCTATACAATCTAAAATTCACTGTATAGGGGTATTTTTAGTATAGAACGCCATTTTTAATTTTATCAGCTAATTGCAAAATATTTTTGTGTATCTGTTCAATAACCTTTTCGAATTCTTCATCGTCTTTTCCTGTTGGATCCTCTAGTCCCCAATCCTCTCTATATTTGCATGGAAGATAAGGACAGCTAACATTACAGCCCATAGTGATTACAACATCGACATCTGGTATATCATCTATCAATTTTGAATACTGCGTTTTCTCCATGCCTATTTGATATTTTTCCTTCATCAACCTAACAGCATCTTGATTTATCTTTGGCTTTGTCTCTGTTCCTGCAGAGTAGCTATCGAAAATATCTGAAGCTAAATATTTTCCAAGTGCCTCGGCAATTTGGCTGCGACATGAATTGTGTACGCAAATAAATGCTACTTTGATTTTATCACTCATATTTTGAAAACTATCCTTTCGTATTATTTCTATGTTATTAATACATAGAGTATATTGTTCATATCGATAAATGTCAATATATTTTAATTAAATAAATCATAACATATTGACATTTATCGATATATGAATATAATAAAGATAAATAGAAATTTATAAATGTGAGGTGAAGTAAATGGCAACTTCATATAAAGAGATTTCAAGAGTCTTTAAAGCTTTTTGTGATGAAAATCGTCTTCAAATTTTAGAGCTTCTT
This sequence comes from Intestinibacter sp., assembly GCF_051866655.1. Classification (GTDB taxonomy): domain Bacteria; phylum Bacillota; class Clostridia; order Peptostreptococcales; family Peptostreptococcaceae; genus Intestinibacter. The sequence continues at coordinate 4,036 of NZ_JBJDXL010000173.1, read as the reverse complement.
AGAAGTGGAGAAAAATGTGCTTGTAAGCTACTAGATGAATTGCATATTACACAATCTACACTTTCTCATCATATGAAAATTTTATGTGATGCAGGAGTTGTTATTGGTCGTAAAGAAGGAAAATGGGTACATTATTCTATTGATGAAAAAGGTGCAAAACATGCACAAATGTTATTAAAGCAACAACTCACACTAAATGAGTTTATAGAACCTGACGACGAATGTTGTAATAAATAAATTGAGCCATCTATAAAGGATGGTTTAATTTATAAAAAACATTTCGATATTTTTAAATATATCAATATGAAAGGAGATTTGTTATGGAAATATTAAAATCCATAGGAATATTTATTCAAGAACAAGTATTAGGAATGAAATGGCTAAACGGGGTGATTGGCAATGTGCTTTCATCTGTAGGTTTAGATATTTCTTCTCGTATAGGAGGCAGTGTACAGTTTTTTATTTACGATGTGATTAAAATTACTGTCTTATTATGTTTCCTTATTTTTATAATTTCGTATATTCAGAGCTATTTTCCACCTGAACGCAGTAAAAGAATTTTAGGACGCTTTCATGGAATAGGGGCCAATATCATCGCCGCTTTACTTGGAACAGTAACGCCATTTTGCTCTTGCTCTTCAATTCCATTATTTATCGGTTTTACAAGTGCAGGACTTTCATTAGGGGTGACCTTTTCGTTCCTAATTTCTTCTCCAATGGTTGATTTAGGAAGCTTAGTGCTTCTTATGAGTATATTTGGAACTAAAATTGCAGTAGTTTATGTGATTGTCGGTTTAATTATAGCAGTAGTCGGCGGAACACTAATTGAAAAAATGCACATGGAAAATTACGTAGAAGAATTTATTAGAAATGCCAGTGGAGTAGATATTGAATCTCCAGATCTTACAGTAAATGACCGTCTAATCTATGCAAAAGAACAGGTAATTGAAACATTTAAAAAAGTATTCCCTTACATACTTGTAGGTGTAGGTGTCGGTGCAATTATTCACAATTGGATTCCAGAAGATTTGATTCAAATGGTACTTGGAAGCAACAATCCATTTGGTGTTATTCTTGCAGTTTTTGTTGGAATTCCAATGTATGCAGATATTTTTGGAACAATTCCTATTGCAGAAGCATTACTTTCAAAGGGAGCGCTGCTTGGAACAATATTGAGCTTTATGATGGCTGTAACGACACTTAGCTTGCCTTCTATTATCATGCTCCGTAAAGCAGTAAAGCCAAAATTATTAGGTGTATTTATTGCAATCTGTACTATAGGTATTATTTTAGTTGGTTATATGTTTAATGCATTACAGTATCTTTTTATATAATTGACGATGTTTATATTTTAAACATAAAAATAAATTCAATAAATGAAAGGAGATTTTATTATGGGATTATTTAATTTTGGAAAGAAAAAAGAAAAAAAGGTAGAAACACCTTCTTGCTGTTGTAATGGAAATTCAAAGACTTTTGAAGCATCTTCAGATTCTTGTTGCTGCAATGGAGAAAGTTGTAAAATCACTAGTATTAAAGTATTAGGTGCAGGATGTAAATCTTGTCATGAACAATACGAAAATGTAAAATCCGCTATAAAAGCAATGGGTCTTGCTGTAGAGGTAGAGTACATTACAGATATGGAAAAAGTTATGGCTTATGGTGTAATGAGTATGCCAGCTATCGTAGTAAATGAAAAAATCGTCTCTATGGGAAAAGTTTTAAAAACTGCTGATGTAGAAAAATTACTTTACAAGCTGGGTTATTAGTAGGATAACTTAAAAACAAATATTAGCCTATTCTAAATTTGCAAAAATAATAATGATAGTTTATAATAAATGAGTATCATTCTTAATAAAAATCAAATATAAAAGGGGGAATAGGTTAATGGAAAGTGTCAATAAGTTTCAAAGTTTTATAATTTTATTTATGGTTGTAATAGGAATATTAATAGGTCAAATTGAATTTATTCAAACATATTCAGAATATCTGATAACACCTTTTTTAATGATTATGCTATTTTTAGTATTTTTACAAATACCATTAAAAGATATAGTAAATTCATTCAAAAATTTAAAATTCACATTGACTGCAGTAGCTATAAACTTTATATGGACACCATTTCTTATTTTTATTTTAGGTAGATTATTTTTAGGAAATCAGCCTGAATTATTAATAGGATATATTATGCTAATGGTTACTCCTTGTACTGATTGGTATTTAATATTTACTGGAATTGCTAAGGGCAACGTAGCTCTTGGATCATCTATACTTCCATTAAATTTAATCCTACAATTAGTGTTGTTACCTGTATATGTTTTATTAATAGCTGGAAGTAGTGTAGATATAGATACTATTAACTTAGTTAAAGGTGTTATATCCACTTTGATAATACCATTAATGTGCGCTGTTATTGTTAGAAAAATTATTGTAAACAAAATAGGAAAAGACGATTTTGAAGAAAAAGTTGCTTCAAAAGCCTGCGATTATCAAGGATATTTTTTAAATGCAGCTATAGTAAGTATGTTTGCTTCACAGGGAAAAATACTTTTACAAAACCTTCAAGTACTATTAATTTTACTAGTTCCAATATTGTTGTTCTTTATAATTAATTTTATAGTGGTAAGAATAGTTGGGAAATTAATGAAATTAAATTATGAGGATAATGTTTCCTTACACTTGACCACTTTAGCTAGAAATTCACCAATAGCTTTGGCAATCGCTGTAGCAACATTTCCAGATAAACCATTAATATCATTGGCTCTTATAATAGGACCGTTAATAGAATTACCAGTTTTATTTTTAATTGCTAGAATTTTATTGGGTATAAGAAAAAAACAAGAAATAAATTTTGATGAATATTAATAAAACCAAATAGGACCTATCTACATAATGCAGGTAGGTCTATCTATAATTATCGAACTTCCTTAACAAGATTTTCTACTTAGTTTCGCAAATTCTTACAAGTTTTCTGAAATAGGTGTAATAACTGTCCCCATAATTTCTTAAAATCCCATCGCCCTTTTTACAATTTCCATTTCTTCCTTAGATGTCAACATCTCTAGTAATTTAAAGGCTACACCAGAGGCAGTTTCTGGACAATAAGATGTAATTACATTTTTATCGACTACAATAGGCTCATTCACTACATCGACACCAAATGTAGCTAGCTCTTTTTGTCTATATGCATCTCTTAAATGATAAGTTGTTGCTTTGCGATTTTTTAGTATACCACTTTTACCTAATGGAAGTGCTCCAACACAGATCGTAGCAATTATTTTTCCTAGAGAATCAAATTTTCTAATCAACTCTAAAAGCTTTTCATCATACGCCTCTTCATAAAAATCAAATTCCTCAAATCCACCTGGAATCGCAAGCGCATCGTAATCCTCTACATTTACTTCATCAATAGTTTTATCAACTATTATAGGAACATTAAACGTACTCACAACTGTTTTCATAAATCCGCATGTTTCCACTTGTATATCGTAATTGTAGTCGTTTCTAGCCCATCCCATCACATCTACAAATACACTAAATTCCATCGTTTCAAAACCCTTTGCACAAAACAACAATACTTTCATCTAAAGACCTCCCTGTAAAAACTATATTTACTTATATTCTATCAGAAAAACTAAATCTTTTATATGGATTTTCCCTATCCTCATTTTGAATGTCATCCAATTTCAGCACCTTATTAAATACTAAAAATTCTTTCTCATTAATTCTACAGTCTTTATGCATATGACCAAAGAACCAGTATTTATAATCTACTTCTTGCTTTACTCTTTCTAAAAACTTATTTTGCGCATCGTACTGTCTACTGTAGACGTAATTCATTTGAAACAATTCATTTAAAGTCGATACCGCACACGTGTGAGTCAATATAAAATCCACTTGATTCCCATGCTTTTCTAAATTCTCAAGTGCATACTCCTCTTGCTCCGGTGTACATTCTTCGTCTCTCCACCAAGAAATCCTCTCTTGTCTAAAGGCTTTATCCATTGACTCTGCTCCACCAAAAGTAAAAAATTTA
>NZ_JBJDXL010000172.1:0-5347 GCF_051866655.1 Intestinibacter sp. | reverse complement strand
GCAGCAGAAATGTGCCAAGGAGATATTAATAATTTATGCGCCGATACAGTTACTTCTGAACTTAGAACTTGTAGAAATACACTATCTACTTGGGTTGTAAATATAGGAAGTGATAATTTACCATGCGTCAAGGAAGTGGTTTTGGCGCTTATTACAGGAAGTAAGGTTGCCAAAATAGAAAGTTTTGACCTTGTTTTAATAGATACTGAGACAGCAAGCCAGTTTGAATTTGATGGGAAGGAGCTAGGTGATACAGGGATAGAAGCCTTAAAAAATAAGCATTATAACATTTGTAATATTAATTATAAACAGTTAGGGGAAATAAGTAGTCTTTTCATTAGTCAAGTAAAAAATGAAAAATTTTGTAAGATATCTAAAAAACAGATTATATCTATTATAAAAGAGGCTAAAAGTGCTATTATAATTAGTTTGGATAATTTTAATGAACAGGTGAGAGATGAAGTTGCTCGATTAATCCAATAGTTGAGATATGAAATATAATACATTAAAGGCATCCATAAAAGTGACTCATTTATAAATGCATACTATGAATAAGGGAATACTTAATTTAATAATCTTTATATTGTTGATTCTACCTTGGGTGGTGCATTTTTGTTGTATACCATCAGAATTAAAAACAAACCAATATCTTTTTACCATTATAGGCCTTTTCCTTTCGTATTATACTTTGCTGGCTACGATTGGTATAGCACTATACATTTATTATTTACAAACAAATGCTGAAAGAAATAAATCTAGAAGTTTGCAAACACAAGTCAAAGAAGCTATTGCCAATGAGATTGAGAATATCTGGTTCAATGTAGTGTTCAATGAAAAACCTAATCAGTCTATAACTAACGAAAAATTAAAAAAGCTTTTTATGGATTATTCTTTGGAGTTAAAAGAGTCTTTAAAATATGAAGAATATCAACTCTTAACTCAAATAGTAAATTTACTCCTGTCGGAAGCTTCTAGGCATAAATATATTTTTGTTTTTAGGCCTTGGTTGAGAGATGTGTTCAAAAGTGATTATTGGTATTTGCTGCATCAAGCAGCAGATTTTTCACTCCTATATGAAGAATCAGTATTTATATTAATTAAGGATCTCAAGGGTTCATCTTCAAGATACCAAGAAGAAATAGATACCATCTTTGACAAGGAGAAGAATATTTTGTTTATGAGGGATGTTGAGGGTATAAGTATTTATAAAAGCAAAAAGCTTTTAGCTAAAGGTGTGTTTGGCTTTGATAGATACAATAATTTCAAAATTCTAAATGGATATTCAACCTCCAAAGTGTATGTGGGATTTGTAAAAAATGGTCTTAGAGAGGGAAATGGTAAGTGGTACCGCGGTGAATATACAATGGAAGAAGGCAAGTTTAAAGCTGGCAAGCTTATTGATGGGATTAAACATAATTGGGTGCTACGTAAATATAAAGGCAGGCAACATATAAAATTTCCTCTTGACTCCGATGATGCAAAGCATTTGTATATTAATATTATGATGCATCCTATGTTTTTGGAAAAGGGTAGCTACCATGTTGTAGATATCGAAGTTAAGAATGGAAAAGAAAAGTATGTGAATTATAGAGATTTTAAACAGTGCTGTGAAGAGAATGATGTTTTCTAGTGTCTCACGATGAAAGCTACTCCCCCCTTCACAGTGTTTTGGTGACACCCTTTCACGAGACGAGCTGCAGTAGTCATAAAATAAAAAAGCGGGGAACATCCCCGCGCGTGGTGGACCAGGGTCTTGCGACCAGCCCTATCAGTAGTACTGATTTATGTGAATATGTTATCAGATGGCGGTTGTTTAGTCAAGAAAAAACTCCCCACCTAGCGGCAGGGAGTAGAGGAGATACTGAAGGTAACGAAAGGTTACTCGAAACAAATGTTTCTATTTAGAAATTATTGAATAGCGAGTTCTTTCATTAGGGTGTCTCGATAGTTTTTGTCATTGATGGCTTTTTGTACATCATTTGCTAGCTACGATTGGTATAGCTTTATACATTTATTGTTTACAAACAAATACAAAAAGAAATAAATCTAGAAGCTCGGAGTACGCTAGAGGTAATTTGTAATGGAACCTATTGAAATAATAAGTAGGCATATGCCTAAAAATACTACTCAACAAGATAAATATAATGAGTATATGATGCTCCGTGAAGAAATTATGGTTATCATCAAATCATATTACGATAATATAAGGAATATGGTTGCCATATACCCATTGGTTGCAGGATTTGCTTGGAACATTGATAATGCTTTTGTCCAATTTGTTCCGATGGTGTTTGTTTTAGTTACATATCTAGTAAATCAAGCTAATTGGCTAGCTAATTGCAAGCTTTCAGCTTATATGACAGTTGCTCTTAATGAATGTAAAATATCTTGGGAACAGCATAATGCTCTTTATAATAATAGAAAGTTTGGACGCATAGGCAAAAAATTTGATATATTTGGTATATCTCCACATTACTATATTACATTATTGATGTGCTATATTATGTCACTATATAAAAATTATCTCCTTAATTATAATGTTATTCATCGTTCTGAGGATGTGTTTTATGGTAATGTGATAATATCTACAGTAATAGCTGCTGTCATTTTTACAGCATTTGTGTATTTCCGTCATGATTTTGAGAGTATTAGGTATCAGAACATTGAGAGGTGGGAAAGAGTCTTAAGCGAAGCTAATGACTATAAGAGGACATAGTTATGCCAAAGAAGCTACATATTAATGAAAGCTATTATTCATAAATAAGTTGATAAAGACTATGAGAGTTACTATTTTTTGATGTAGCCAGCGTTTTTATGACTAGGGTTGATGCTGAAATTAGGGATGTTTTTTAGAGACTATTTTACTGATGTAATTGTACTCTCAAAAAAGGAGTAAATAAGACAGGCTGTATGTTTAGAGGATTTTTTTAAGATTTTGGGGTGAGTACATTATGTGTGGATCAAATGCATCTCCGACAGCTTTTGGCTGGGATTATCAAGTAAATGTAGCTATTGTTCTTATGCTACACCATGTTAAACAAGCTGTTAATCTACGTGTTGAGGGTAAAAAGGAAGATATAGAGATAACTCTTTCTGATGGTAGTAAGATTTATTCTCAGGTTAAGAGTGTAACGAAGTACGATGATTACCATAATGTAGTAGCATATTTAAAGAAGGCATTAGGAACACTTAATAAGGCATCAAAGGATGATAATATTCATAATCTCATTTATGCTACTAATTCGCCTAATCCTTTTAATAATGGCAACGAGAGTATAGTTTACTTTAGGGATTTAACCATTCTAAATTTTGATGAACTAGCGTCAGTTGATCAAGAAAGAATTAAAGATTTAATACAAAGCAATGGCTTCTGTGAAATTGAATTAGAGAAACTGCAAATTGTTCGCATTCCTTTCATTGGAGAGGATGTAACAAATAGGTATAAGTACATAAAGAACTATATAAGTGATTTTTTGTCTAGTTTAAATATAGTTAATATAAATATATCCGGACGTCTTATGACTGTATGGCAAGCTGATTGTTTTCATAATGCTTCAACTGTAAATACCAATGTAGTAATGACAAAAGAAAGGTTTGTTTGGCCAATCATTTCTGTCTTATTAGAGGGTACTAGTGGTTACAACTACTTGAATGACTTGAATATAGATGATATTGAAGATATAGAGAATAAATATAGGAGCTATATAGATTATCAAGCAATGCGTTATCAACTGGTAGCCAGTATTATTGCAGACTATAGAAGAAATAACGTTAGTTCTGATGTTTATATTAATAATAATTGGCAAAAATATAAGTTTATTTCAGATGATTATCCGGAGTTGGAAGATTGCTTAAGAGATAGATTAATTAAAGTAGTATTGCAACGAATAATTAAAAATTATAAGGTAATTACCAATGTGAAGGCTGGTGTTAATTTATGATTATCAGAGAAATTAACATTAAAAATGGTTTTCAAGTAAGGCATGTTGAATTTACTTCTGGAATAAATGTTATATATAGCAAGAAGAACACTACTGGTAAAACAACTTTGATTAGATCTATTTTATATGCGCTAGGATACACTATACCAAGTACAAGAGGTTTAGACTTCTCTAAAATGGAGTTTGAACTGGTGATTGAATCATATGGTGTAGAGTATAAGATTTATAGAAGAAATAATTATGTAGTGCTAACAATTGGTTCCGATGATTGTATGTATACTTTGCCGGATGATTTTAATAGCCTTTTGGCAACTATTACAGGGATTGAACGCGTTAGTGTATTAGAAAACCTTTTAGGTGTGTTTTATGCCGATCAAGAAAAAGGCTGGACCATGCTTAATCGTGGCAATGCAATCAGTAAAATACATTTCAGTATCGATGAGCTAGTAAGTGGTCTCGGAGACAGGGATTGTTCCTATGAAAAGGCAGCTATAAAGAATATCAACAAGCAGATTAAAGAATACAGTTTTATGATATCCGCAGATGACTTCAATCAAAGTGATAATGATAGTGAGATAGTGCAATTGAGTGGTAGTGATTTGTATGAAACAAGTATTTATAATGAATTAGCAATTTTAAAAGCTCAAAAGAATGAACTAGAAAAAGAATTAAGTAGGGTTAAATCATCAATTAAAAGTAATAACTCATTATTCGAGTATGTGAACAAGATGCAGCTTTGCATTAACCATGAAGGTCAGATTATTAAGGTTACTAGGGATAATCTCCTGTTTTCTAATGATATCACGTTGTTGTTAAAAACAAGGAAAATGATTCTTACTAGTGATATAGCTAACGTAAAGAGAAAAATGAGTGAATTAGAAGCCAAGATTCAACGACAGTTAACTCTACTTGATTCCAGATCATTGCTAGATGAGTTTAGAGACAGAATAAAAAAGGTTAGGGTCAATAGAGATGCTGTTGAACATATTATTGACGATTTGAAGAAGAAAAGACAGGAGTTAAAGAAGACCCTTAAGGAAAAGGCTAGGACGAATAATGTCGTTGCACTTAAAATGTTTGATTGGATTAGAGAATATGCGGCTAAGTATGGTATAGGAAACGACTATATTCCTGATGATCCAAGTTGTTTGTTTACAGATGATTTGAAATCATTAACCGGAACTATTTTGCATAAAATGATATTCTTCTACAAGCTTGCATATATTAGGGCTGTAAGAGAGTATACTGGAGTATGCTTGCCGATAATTCTCGACTCTCCTAGTGGTAGAGAGGTGTTGCCGGAGACTGTTAAGGAGCTGCTGGAACTATTGCCAAGGGATTTTGGTCAGCATCAGGTCATAATAGCTTCTATTTATGAGTACGATTTCAAAGAACAGAATGTAATT
>NZ_JBJDXL010000171.1:0-5387 GCF_051866655.1 Intestinibacter sp. | reverse complement strand
TTACTCAAAACTACATCCGCAGTTTTTCTTCCTACTCCTGGAAGCGTAGTCAACTCCTTTAAAGTTTGAGGTACTTCTCCTCCGAAGTTTTCACATATCATTCTAGAGGTTTCTCTTATTTTTTTTGATTTACTCTTGTAAAGTCCACAGCTTCTTATCTCTTCGCTTATTTGTTCTTCTGTTAAATTCGCAAATTGCTCTGGTGTATTGTATTTTGCAAATAATTCCTTAGTAACCTTGTTTACTCTGACATCTGTACATTGTGCAGATAGTATAGTTGCTACTAAAAGCTCAAATGGAGTTTCGTATTTTAACTCACATTGTGCATCTGGGTATGTTTCTTCTAATTTATCTAATATTTTATTTACATCTTTCATTTTTAACTCCCCCTTGGTTATTCATTTTCTATTTTATAAGCTTAAATCGAAAACTACAATACCTTTAAAATTCTAAATCTAAGCTTTTTTTAATTTCATCTATAAATTTATTATCTATAAAATCTATCAATATATTACAAAATATTTTATTTATATTTTTCCTTTTTCGTCAAAAAAAATCAATTTTGAGTATAGCAATATTCCCAAAATTGATTTTTTATTTTTAAATTCAAATAACTACTATTGTATTAAAAAATTACATTTCTTTATTTTTGCACTGGCTGTATTTTGTCAGCTTATCCATAGATAATTTTTTTATAGTATCAAATTTTTCATCTGTTAATATCTCCATCGCTTCTTCTACTTTGTTTACTTTATAAATATGAAATTTTTTAGTCTTTATCGCATCTTCAACTTCTTGACATAGAACTAAGTTATCTTCATTATTAGCAGGAATAATCACTCCTTGATCACCTGTAAGACCTTTGTTCTTGCAGCAATAATAAAAGCCTTCAACCTTTTTAGTTATTCCTCCTACCACCTGAACCTGACCTTTTTGATTAATCGAACCAGTTACTGCTATGTTTTGCTTAATTCCAATATTGCTCAATGACGATAACAAGGCATATAATTCCGCAGATGATGCGCTATCTCCATCTACACCACCGTAGTTTTGTTCAAAACAAATATAGGCATTTAAAGATAGAGGAAACTCTTGAGCAAAATTTTCTGCTAAATATCCTTCTAGTATTAATACCCCTTTATTATGAATAGAACCACTCATTTTGACTTCTCTTTCAATATTTACAATACCTCTGCTTCCACATGATGTCGTAACTGTTATTCTAGATGGCTTTCCAAAAGAGTGTTCACCTGTGCTCAACACAGATAATCCATTTATTATACCTACCTGCTTTCCTTTTATCTCTATTAATGTATTTTCTCTATTGTAGGATTCATCTATTTTTTGTTCTATTTTATTTATTCTATGTTTCTTCTCGTATATCGCCTTTTCTATGTGATTTTTTTCTATATACTCCGAATTATCCATAATCGCATATAAATTCGCTTCATTTATTATTTCCATTATTTTATTAAAATTTGTAGATAGCTTATTCTTATCCTCTACCATCTTCATACTCTGATCCATCACTCTTGTAACAGCCTCATAAGTTAGATGCTTATAATTATTTTTTCGACATTGGTATGAAATAAATCCACTTATAGCATCTTCATTTTCCTCTGTTTTATCCATTTCATCATCAAAATCTACAAATACCTTAAAATATTTCATAAATTCAGGGTCATAGTAGTAGATAAGATTGTATAAATAATGACTTCCTATAAGGATAATTTTTAAATCTAGTGGGATTGGAGCTGGATTTATAAATCCTTGACCTTCTATTTCTATTTGACCATTTTTCAAAGTTTGCTTTAATATTTCCCATGAATTTGCATATCTCAATAGTTGATCTGCATATAAAATCAAATATCCTCCATTTGCTTTGTGAATTGAGCCTGGTATTATTTTTGTAAAATCTGTTTTTAAGTTTCCATTTTGGTATTCATATTCTGCTTTTCCAAACAAATTACTTGGCTTTGGATTGTTTTCTATAATTATAGGGGAAAAATTATCCTTGCTTACAAATAAATTAACTTCATATTTCGATAAATGATTCTTATCGTATTTTTCCTTTAAATCCTCTTCATCTAAATAAAACATATATATATACTCTAAAATGTCTTCTTCTAAATCATTTAGATATTCAACTACTTTTTCGTTATCGCTGTATTTATTTTTAAGTACTTCTACACATGGGAGTACTACCATCTTTCCCATTTGACTCTCTGTATCGATTACAACCTGTTTTATTCGTTCCTCTAATGCCTTTAATTTATATAAAACCTGTATTACCATTTCTTCTAATTCCGTCTTTGTCTGATAAAATTCTTCTGCTGAGGTTTCCTCCTCATAATTATCGTCTATCGGAACAAATATAAAGCTTGAACTACTGCTTTTTAGCTTAAATCCCTTTTCCTTTCCATATTGCTTTACACTTTTTAATAATTTTTCTTTTTCAATTTCATAGCTCTGAAGTAGCTTATTTTTCGTTAATTCATATTCTTCATTTTCAAAAGTGTCGTTTATTTTATCTGTTAAACTCTCGATTAAATTATTGATATCCTCTTTAAACTCTTTACCACTTCCAACAGGAAAATCTATAGCAATAGGACATCTAGGATTTTTAAAATTATATACATAGCACCAATCTTTAATTCTACTCTTGTCTATTTCCTGCGATTCTATTGCCTTTATTGTGTAAGTAATTCTTCCACTTCCACAATTTCCTGAAACATATATATTATAAGCTGGATTATTCATTTTTAAACCTAATGTCATCGCCCTTACCGCTCTTTCTTGACCGATAATACCGTCATTAGGTTCTATTTCAGAAGTATTACTAAATTTTCTCATAGTCCTCTCCCCTCAACACAATAATATTTTCAACTTATTTAATTATATGTTTCAGTTGTATTATTAATTATGAATATTTATTTTATTTAGCAAATTTTTTAAGAGTTAATTTTATTTTTGTCTAAAATTATATCCATATTTCTCTTGATAATTTTTCTTCCTCTCCAGCTAAAGGCTTTATTTTTATATCTTCTTTTAAATTCTTTATTTGAAATTTCGTCTATTTCATTTTTATCTAATTTTGTAATTATAGCTTGATTAAATTCTTCTATTTTTGTAATCTCTATATTTTGATTATGTGGACATACATCTTGACATATATCACATCCAAAAATTTTTCTATTTTCTCTTAATAAAGTTACTTCTTCTTCTGATAACTCGTCCTTTTTCTGAGTTATGTAAGAAAGACATTTCCTAGGATCTATTTCAAAATCTCCTAAAATTGCATTTCCCGGACAATATTTGACGCATTTATTACATTTTATACAATTTTTTTCGATAGGCTCATCAGCTGGAAAATCGTAATTATTTACAATATACGCTATAAAAATATATGAACCGTATTTATCAGTAATTATATTGTTATTTATTCCAAAATAACCTATCCCACTTAAATACGCCAAGTATCTATCCACTAAAGGTCCATTATCTGCAAAAATTTCGTATTTAAAATTCTGGACCTCTTTTTGAATATCCAAACATACCTCGGTCAAAATCTTCTTTGTGACAATATGATAATCCTCGCCATAACAGTATTTAGATATATTCGCATCTTCGTATTCGCCAATATAATACGGAAATGCACAGACTATTATAGATCTAGCATCTTCCATTATTAGCTTAGGATTTATTCTTTTTTGAATATCTTGCTCCTCCATTCCTGTCAGATGACCCTTTTGCTTTCTGTCTATCAAAATTTTCTCCAAATCAAAATAAGGTCCAACAGGCGCAATTCCCATAATATCTATATTTTTACTCTCGCAAATTTCCTTCAATCTATTCTTATTCATAAAATATCCTTTCATAAATTACAATTTCGACTTATAATAACTAAAGGTAAGGGAGTGATAACTTGATAAAAATAACAATCCCAGGTCGACCTATTAGTAAGTCTAATTTTAAACTTCATAATATTCACGGTCAAGCCTGGATGCCAGCAAAAGGAAAGCATTCTAAATATTTAGCTTATGAAAATATGATTGCAGGATATATAAATCAACAATATCAGGGTGAACAGATAGAAGAGGATCTAATCACTGTTTTAAAATTATACTTTCCAGACAAACGAAGAGGTGATTTACACAACTACCCTAAAAGCATCTGTGATGGAATTGAAAAAAGCGGTATGATAAAAAACGACAAGCAGCTTAGACCTGTTTTGCTATTCGATTATATAGATAAAGAAAATCCTCGTGTTGAAATTTACTTGTATCCTGTATCTAAATACGATGTATCATACGATATAATAGAAAAATAAATATACTTAAATACTTACGGGAGATGATAATAATGTGGATTTTATATGCATTTGCTTCTTCAATATTTGCAGGCTTAACAGCTATATTATCCAAAATAGGAATCAAAAGTACAGATTCAAATTTAGCAACTGCAATTAGAACAACTGTTGTTTTAGCTTTTTCGTGCTTGATGGTATTTATCGTAGGCTCTCAAGATCAGATAACAAATATCAGCATAAAGACAATGTCATTTTTAATATTATCTGGTTTAGCTACAGGAGGATCTTGGCTATGTTACTTCAGGGCATTGCAATTAGGAAATGTAAACAAAGTAACGCCTATAGATAAATCGAGCACGATTTTGACTATGATTCTAGCCATAATATTTTTAGGCGAAAAAATCACAGCAATCAAAGCTATATGTATCGTATTAATAGGAATTGGTACATATATGATGATTGAAAAAAAGGACATACAACAAAATAAGAACGAAAAAAATAGTTGGCTTCTCTATGCTATTTTATCTGCAGTATTTGCGAGCCTTACATCAATCCTAGGCAAAGTAGGTATCGAAGGCATAGAGTCAAACTTAGGTACATCGATAAGAACTGTTGTCGTCTTAATAATGGCTTGGATAATAGTATTTGCTACAAAAAAGCAATCTGAAATAAGTTCTATCGATAAAAAAAGCTGGATATATCTAATTTTATCTGGATTTGCAACTGGAGGCTCATGGCTTTGTTATTATAAGGCTCTCCAAGAAGGTCCAGCTAGCGTAGTAGTTCCAATTGATAAACTGAGTATATTGGTCACAATAGGATTTTCATATATTATTTTAAAAGAAAAGCTAAACAAAAAATCAGCTGTAGGCTTGATTTTAATTGTGACAGGAACATTACTATTATTAGTATAAAATTTATAAAACATATCAAAAAAGGAAATCACAAATCTACTCAAGTAAATCTATGATTTCCTTTTTCATATATTACAATCTATTTTTCTAATACTTTAACTACATTTTTCAACATATCTCTTATATGTAATTCATATGGACATCTAGTTTCACATTCACCACAT
>NZ_JBJDXL010000170.1:1996-5393 GCF_051866655.1 Intestinibacter sp. | reverse complement strand
AAAAGAAATACAAGATAAGGCGAATACTACAAATCTTGAAGATGCGTTTATTTATTTCGGAAAGTTAGGTGATAATGATGAGAATTAAGGCGTTGACAGTTAGAATATTAAAGCAGCTTTTAAATGATAAGAGAACTATTGCGCTTATAGTAGTAGCACCTATAGTAGTATTGTCGCTTGTATATTACGTGCTTTGTGGAAATTCTACAGAATATACAGTAGGGGTAATAAATGCACCTAAAGATTTTATAGAGGAAATAGCAAATACAGATGATAGCGATGATATTATTAAGATAAAATATGTAAATCAAAAAGATGTTGAAGATAAAATTAAAAAAGGTGAGACAATAGCCATCGTCGATATGGATGACGATTTTAAAAATGTAAAAATATACATCGATGGAACTGATAACACAGAAGCTAAAAAGGTTATATCATTGATAAAAGGCGCGATAATTTCTTCTTCAATGGATAATTCAAAACAAAATATGGAGGATATGAAGGAAAGTATTTCAGAGTTAAAAGACTCTGTAAAGGATTTATCTAAATTAAATCCAAATATGAGCTCTAATTTAAATCTAGATGATATAGATTTAGATGATATGGAGTTTGCAGAGACAAGCTTTGATACAGATTATATATATGGAGATGAAGATCAGTCGACATTTGACAATTATGCTGCTCCATTAGTTGGAATAATAGTATTTTTCTTTGTTTACTTACTTTCAGGGATAAATTTCTTGACAGAGAGAACATCTGGAACTTTAGAAAAGTTACTATCTACGCCTATTAAAAGAAGTGAAATAATAATAGGATATGTGCTTGGATTTAGTACACTTGCATTAGTTCAAACTATTTTGATTACTTTATTTGTGGTATATGGATTGGGAGTAACTCAGGTTGGAAACATAGGATATGTACTGCTTGTAAATCTTTTGACATCTATAACTGCCCTTATACTTGGGATGCTTTTATCTACACTTGCAAATGGAGAGTTCCAATTTATACAGTTTGTACCAGTAGTTATACTTCCACAGGTATTTTTATGTGGTCTGTTTAAATTGACTGGAGTATTTGACGTTATTGGTAGATTTATACCACTTCATTATACTACGCATGCTTTAAAAGAGGTCATGCTTAGGGGAAATGGAATTTCTTATATAGCTACAGATTTATTGGCACTTGTAGGATTTTCAGCGTTGTTTATGATTTTAAATATTAGATTGTTGAAAAAGCAGAGAGAGGTTTAATCGATTCGATAATATCTAGAAGTGTATCTCTAGAAAAGAAATAATTTTGAGATAATTTATTTTGAAATTTATTATCGATATATTTCGGTTTTAGTGTTAAATAGTTTTATAAAAATAGGGTGTAAAGTAGTTTATTTAAAACGAATTTACACCCTATTTTAGTTATTTGTGTGAACTTTTTAAGCTATTTGTAAATAAATATAGTTTCCATACATGTGGTTAAAAAAGTTATCGTACTTATTATGCCAAGTGCTAAAAAAATGAACATAATGGATTTTTAGGACAAAGATTTTTTATCAAGTATCAACTGTGTAAATGTGTAATTTATTTGTATCGAAGTCAAATATAGCTACTGTAAAATTATATGCATATCTATCATTTATATTAGTTTTGGATTCTTCTGGATAGTTTTCTGCATATCTATCTCTAAAATAATAAATGCCGTTTTTTATTTTAGAAATATCAGGTCCGAATGAGTCTTCATCGTCATTATCAAATACGCCAATTGCTTCTTCAAAGTCTTTTTTTATAGGAAGAGAGTGCCATTTATCGTTTTTATCTGTAGTTTTGATAAATGATTTTTTTCCTTTTTGTGTTAATTGAATTACTGCATAGCTATTTCCGTCCATTGGAAATCCACCATAATTGTCTTTGTACATTAAAACTGTTGAGTCAGCTGGAATTTTTGTATCTATTGTTTCATTGTAATACGATGGATCGTATTCGTATTTTATATATTTATCCATATTTTTAAAGTCTTGAATTATACATAATGACGCAAGTAATAGTGGAAAAAGTATAATCAATAATAAACTGAGTTTTCTATTTGATAACATAAAATCATCTCCTTTTGAGTTTATAATAATATATTTTATTTTGAAAAACAATAATTATATATTGAAATTCAATAAAAATTAATTGCTTATTAATAAAAATGAAAGATTTAAAATTCAAATTACAGATGATTTTTATGAAAGTATATTATATAAATATGTCTTTAAGATATTCAAAATATAATTTGAAAGGATTGAGTTGCTTATGAAAATGGAAATACTATTCAATAAAAGTAAGTATTTAGAAGTCGATTATGATGAAAATTTTATAATTCAAGACGTCAAAACACAAATATTTGGTGACAGTCAAGTTGACTTTATAAAGGATTTAATTAAAGTTAGAGAGTTATTATATCATCACTATATATTTAAAGAACCTTTGACAGAAGGAGTACTTGATTATATTTGTTTCGTTACAGCTAAAACAAATACATCTATCAAGATGACAATTGATGATTTTATAAAAATAAAGAAAAGTTTATATAAGACAAAAAATAAGTCTTTTTTCGTTGTAAGAGATAAAACTGCTGATTTGACAGTTTTGTGTATAAAAATAGGTCAAAATATAGAAGATATAGAGATAATCAAACCTGTAAAAGATTTTGTTAAAACAAAGGATTTAATCGATGCAGTTGAGATTTTAATAAAATATAAAGAAAAAGAAAAATGGGTCTCAAGCAATATCAATCAATGTGAAAAAACTTTATACAATGAATTATTAGATGGAAGATACAATTTTAGTATTAGTAAGTACGATAATAACAATTTTAAACGAGATAAAAGTATTCTATCTAGAGGACAACTAGATAATAAATACATATCTAATGAATCAAATGGATCTTTTGAATATTTAATAAAATATAAAAAACAAAATATAATGCGTGTCCAGTTAAAAAATGGTGTATATGAAGTGAAATTTGAAAATGCTCATTTTATTAGGGAAAAAATAGATAGTGAAGAACTTGTAGACCTATGGAAAAACCTAAATGATATAAAATCTTTAAATATAAACGAGATAACACCTTCACTTATTAAAAATATTTTTGATAGATTTAAAATGAACAAAATGGAACTCAAACCTGTTTACAACAATAATAAAAGTAATTATGTAGAAAAAAACAATAAAAAAATTGGTCACCCTAATTTCTCAGATGTCGTAGGTATGGATAAAATAAAAGAAAGACTAAATGATGTAATTGACCAATTTAAAAATGAAGAAATATACGAAAAATGGAATATAGAACCGATAAGATCTATACTGCTATACGGACCTTCAGGAACAGGAAAATCATTTATAGCAGAATCACTAGCAAA
>NZ_JBJDXL010000170.1:0-1896 GCF_051866655.1 Intestinibacter sp. | reverse complement strand
TAAGATCTGGTAGAGTTGATTTTAAAATAGAGGTTGCCTTGCCAGATTACAATATGAGAAAAGGAATTTTGGAATTAAATTCTAAAAACAGACCGCTAGACGATGATGTAGATCTATCAGCTATAGCTAAAATAATGAGCGGCAAAAATTGTGCGGACGTGAAGCTAGTAGCTAATGAGGCAGCTAGAAGTGCTCTAAAACAACATAAAGATAAAATATCGCAAAAACACTTTAGAGATGCTTACGAAGAAATGATTGTCGGTTTACCTGATAAAAATAGAAACTTCGAATTAAAGGAAAGACACATTACAGCGGTACATGAAACAGGACATTTACTAGCAAATATTTTACTAGACAATAATAGTGAGGTTAAAAGTATTTCGATATTGCCAAGAGGTAGTGTTTTAGGATTTGTACATTCTGAAGATAAAAACATCGATAAGTATTTAGATACGAAGACAGGTCTTTATAATCAAATAAAAGAGCTTCTAGCAGGTAGGGCAGCTGAAGAGTTAATACTTGGTGAAATTACAACAGGAGCAGCTAACGATTTAGAAAAAGCAAATAATATAGCTAGAAATATGGTAATCAAATACGGTATGAGCGATGAGTTTGGATTTGTAACTGATAGCAAATACGATATCATATCTAAAGAAAAAGCAACTAATGTTATTAGAAAAATGCTAGAAACTTGTTATGAAGAAGTGAAAAGTTTATTAGAGGAATATAAAGACTTATTAGTTAAAATAAGTGAAGAGCTCGAAGATAAAGAGGAATTAAATGAAGATGAAATAAAAGTATTTGTTGGTGAAATACAAGGATGTAAAAATTTATAATAATTAAATAATTTTTATAATAAGAAAAACCTAGGCTATAAAACCTAGGTTTTTCAATGCGTTTAATATGATTTAAAAATGGTGCCGCTGATGGGATTCGAACCCATATGGTTTCCCGCACGATTTTGAGTCGTGTGCGTATGCCAGTTCCGCCACAGCGGCTAATTTTTGCTACCTTTATATTATAGCAACATAGTTTAAATTAATCAAGTATATTTTTAAAGTAAATTATATTATTTTAATAAATAAAAATAAAATATGAATTTAAAAAACTTATGAAAAAATTAAAAAAAGTGAATAATAAAATGTGTATAATATACTATGAAAATTGAGAATTTTTACATTTAAATATTTAATCTTAATAGATTATAATAAGTGTGGTATGATTAAATGATAGGGTGATATACCAATTAATAAGATTAATAATAGGAGTGATAAATTTTGGAAAATACATTGATAATTATAGATGGAAACTCGATAATAAACAGAGCCTTTTATGCGTTGCCAAATATGAGCAACGAAGCTGGACTTAATACAAATGCGATATTTGGATTTACTCGTATGATGTTTAAAATAATAGAAGAATACAAACCGACTCATATGAGTGTTGCTTTCGACAAAAAAGCACCGACTTTTAGACATAAGGAATACGCCGATTACAAGGCGGGCAGAAAGAAGATGCCTGATGAGCTAGCTGAGCAGCTTCAACCTCTAAAGGATCTTTTAGATAAGTTTAATATAAATAGATTAGAGCTTGAAGGCTACGAAGCTGATGATATAATCGGTACTATTTCTAAGTTAGGAGAAGAAAACGACTTTAAGGTTTACATAGTTACAGGAGACAAGGATGCTATACAGCTTGCATCACATAAGACTACTACCTTGATAACTAAAAAGGGAGTGGCTGAGGTAGAAGAATACGACTACGATTCAGTTGTCGAGAGATACGAGATGACACCGACTCAGTTTATAGATTTAAAAGGACTTATGGGAGATAAGTCAGATAATATCCCAGGGGTTCCAGGAGTAGGAGAAAAGACAGGTATAAAGCTTTTAAAAC
>NZ_JBJDXL010000169.1:0-5405 GCF_051866655.1 Intestinibacter sp. | reverse complement strand
ATTAAAATAAAGCTTTCTATATTTTAAATATATCTCTTCTAATTCCATAAACACCTCACCTATAAACTTATCTCTTTAAAATAAATTCTTGAACTGGACTCCCAAATTCTTCAGTTAACTTTCCTTCCACAAAACCTAATCTTTTATAAAAAGCCCTTGCTGCGATTCCCTCTGGTACTCCTTCACGATATGTAGTGACAACAATATCACTTTCAGGATCCATAAATGTGAGCATATAAGACACCATTTTTTCCGCAATATGCTGCCTACGATATTCAGTATCAACAGCTAAAAAGCAAAGTTCATTATTATCTTTTGAAAACAAAAGTGTCCCAACAATCTTATCATCAATTTTTGCGCATATGGCAGAGTTCTTGCCCATAAAAGATAAAACCGTTTTTCTATGTTCCTCTAATGCTTCTTTTGTTTCAAGACCAGGAAAGTTTCCTTTTACTCTATCTACAAGATTCATCCAATTATCAATATCATACATATTACCTAGCTCAATTTCCATGCTATTCACCATCCATTTCTTTTTTTAGTATAATTTTCCAATATCTCTATCATAAATAAAATCTGGTATATCTTCAGTTTCAAAAATCGTCCATCCAAACCTTCTACAAAATAATTCTATAAAATTATCTACATCTCTATCATAACAAGCTTCGATTTCTCTTATTTGATATTTTAATTCAGATTCATCTATTTTTCTTCCATAAAGCAAAGTATCTCCCTTATAATATTCAATTTCAACTATTGTCATAAAATAAATTCCTTTCAAATAATTAATCTATAGTCTTATACTTCTACAATTTGAATTTTTATTCTGTTCAAGTGATTTTTCCAAGAATTCTAAATATTTTCCGTCCTCTTTATCAAATATTTTTTTACCTTCTGTAGAATACGCTCTGTATAAATAAACTCTTGCTTTATCCAATCTATCTAATTCAAAAAAACATTGTCCAATTCTAAGCATTATAAACGGATCATTTCTAACATCAAAACATGTCTGTGCTTCAAATAAATAGTCCAATCCCTTTTGATACTTTCCTGTAAAGAAGCATATATCTGCTAATGCCACATATATTCTTGTGTTTATTTCCCAAAATGATTTTGGTGGTGGTAATAAATCCAATGCTTTTTGATATTGTTTCATAGCTAAACTAAACCTTTTATTTTTAGCTAAAATATCTCCTATTTTTATTAAAATATCTATTTTTTTAGTTAATTTATTACTTAATGTCTTGCATGTCGGTACAATTTCTTCATTATATTCTTCCAAGCTCTGCGCATAAGGCTTATTTTTCATAAATGTATCTACTATCTGATCATCTCGGCTTATCAAAAGCGTCAAAGTACTATCCCAAGCTACTATTTCAATATCTGCTAAAGGATGCTGAATTGATATTGGATTTTCCCAAAATCCATCATAGCCATTTGCAAATGGTAGGTTTTCCCATGTAAAATTTTTTAAAGCCTCATCCTTCGAAACATCCTTTTTAAATCCAGAGAAAACGCCCCATATCCACTGAAAATTATGATTTTCTTCCTGTATTTTAGTTAATTCATCTCCAGATATCCAAACGTAATCCTTAAATCCTTTTTCATTCACAAAAACTTCTTTTTCATCGACCCAGATACAATTTTCTAAATTAGTAATCAGCCAATTATATTCATTTTGTATATTGCCAATTGAATTAAATACATCTAGTAAATCAGTATAAAATTCTTCTCCTTTTTGTAATATAGCACCTTTCATAAATACGTATTCTCCTCCTCCAATACCCACGGAATATTAGCAAAAAATTCTAGCTGAATCACAGGCGATGAAAAATTTTTTTCTAATAAATCTACTTCATTTTGAAATGCAATCTCGAAATCCTCGTTAATTTTAAAAAGCTTTTTCTCATCTAATTCTTTTGACATTTGACTGGTTTCCTTCCACGGACTACTTCCACTGAGCAACTTACCACAAATATGATAAAATCCAGCATAAAATAACGTTCCATCTTGATTTTTGCAATTGACATAAACTTCTCTAGATTTTTTCATATCTATTCCCATTTTATCAAATATTTGGATAATCTCTTGTGGCAAATGAAATACTGCATTTTCAAAATTACGGCATCCAGAGCAATTACATTCATTTGTAATATTTTTCGCTGTTTGATAAAATCTTCTTGTCTTATCAACGTCTATATCAATTACATACTGATTAAATTTTAAAATCATAAACTAACTCCTATTAAAATTTATATCTAATTCTCTCATTAAAATATCTATTATCTCATTAAAATATCTATTATCTCATCAATAATTTTATCATTGCAGCTTTAGAATCTTCCTTTACTTTACTATAAGCCTTTTCCCAATACTCTAAATTTACTTTATTCTTTTCCTTGTCATCACCTAGTTTAAAGCTTTCTATCATCTCAGCTAAATCTTTTGAATTATATGTACTATTAATTTCTTTCATATAATCTATCATAAAATTATATGTATTATCCAAATTTAACTCTTTATCCTGAACAATATCTTCCCAATCTGCCCATGCAGCTGCATCCATTGTTCCACCCTCTTTATCTTCCCATAAAGACATAGAACCTAATAAGCTTCCTAAATCATCATTTTTGCCTTCTTCAAAATATATCCTATCCAAAAATGCAAACATAACTTTATAAGCTTCTAATCTATTTAACGTTTTCATAAATACAACACTCCTTAAAATTTTCATTTTGCCCTTAATTTATAAATTATTAATTATTAATATATCATCAATCTTATAGGGGTACTGCCTTCATACAAGGTGTATTTTATATGCTCTTGAGTTAATTCATCTAAAGATACTATAATTTCTTCTAAATCTTCAAGTGCCTCTTTTATGTCCATTTTAAAAGTTCTCTTGCTCCTAGCATTTGCAAGACACATACTCCAAACTTCACATTTTTTTCCATCTCTCACAATTATTCATCAAATAATCATAAAGCTGCTTACATCTAGTATCTGAATACACAAAATTTAAGTGATAAATATAAGGTAATTTTGTATAATATTCAATATCTAAATAATTACTCTCCGTCTGAAAAATTTCAAGTTCATTAAAATCTTCCTCTGAATCAATTATATATTTCTGAGTTCCATCTGGATTATGTAGTTTTGGACTGTATAATGCTGGTAATTTATATTCACAAGCAATAAAACTATAATAGCTCATATCAATCCCTCCTTGTATAACTATTCATCTCTATTTCTTCATTACACCAGCCTCATTCTATATATTCAATATCCTGCTTCTGTTGAAAATTAGGAATCGCCATTGAACCCTTATCACATCTTTTATTTATAATAAAATTTTATCTATTACAAATAAATATTTATCTGGTAAATTATCATGTTTTCGGCTTATCTCAGCTCTCAAACTCTTTCTTCCTTCTATTAAAATTTCTGTTTTTCTTATTTTAATTTGACTTATACTATAAGGAACATACCATAAATCAAAATAGTCTATATTTACACAACCTTCTTTTTTAGAGTTTTTATCTTTTATACATAACTTAAATAAAGCCTTTTGATTAACTACTCTAGGCACATTATATACTACCTTGACTTCATAATTCTTATTTTCTTTTTCAATATATACTAGATCTATATCAAAACCTTCCACCTTTACGGTATTTATTGCTCTTTCTATAGAATCACTATTTAAATGATCAAAATCTGCAATCATTCTCAAGCCTTGGTAGATAGAGCTAAAAACTATTTCAGATTTCTCAGATTCTGTTGAAGATATATACTTATCAATGTCTATTTCTCCATAAGTCATTTTACTCCAATCGGCACCGTATCCAAAAGCATTTACTTTTGCATCATTTAATGTTTTATCAATGTATATGTATATTTCATTATATCCTGGAAGCATAATATTTTCTCTTTTCAATAAGTTCGTAAATATATTTTCATACATAAATATATATGGCTGTAAGTTTACATTTTCATCTTCTAAATCTGAATATATTCTTATGCCTTTTAAAGGTCTATTAAATTCTCTTTTTTGTTGCTTGTACATTTTAATATTGTAATCAGCTAATCTTAATAAATTTTTACAATCTACCAATTCTTTATTTTTGTTATATTCCTCTAATTCTTGATTTGAATTAGGAATATTTTTTTCTGCAACCTTTAAAGATTCCATAAGAAGATTTAAATTAAAATCTTTATTTTCTATATTTATTTTTTTTACTGCTTTTATTATTTTATTAAAAGCCTCTTGAAATTCTAATATATTTATTTCTTGTTTATTTTTAAAATCACTTTTTATTTCAACTAAAACAAAATCACTATATAAAGTTCTTTGTTTTTCCGTTCTTTTACTTGGAAAATTATTGAGAAATTTTATAATAATCATTTTAAAAATATCACTACAATAAGTGTCTATCGTATATTCATTCAAAAAAGTATTCAACAATCTTAAATTTATATTTTTCACATTTTTCATTTTATAATCTTTGAATTCTAATGAAAATCTCATCTAATTTCTCCTATTCCATTTTCCCATACATCTCTTTCTATTGAAATAATTATATTTTTTTCTCTTGGAGCATTTAATTTTCGTTTACTACATAAATCAAATATTCCGCAACATTCTCCATCTACAATTAATCCAGTTCTACTTGCATCATCTGACCATATAATAAATACATCCTCACTCTCTTCAATTGGAGGGTTTATTTTATTATAAATCCATAAGTGATCAACTATCCCAGCAAATTTACCATCTTCATTTAATCTACATAAATACATATATCTCACCATTGTATAACTTAAGTATAATAAATTTACTACCAAAGATAAATTTTCAAGCTCATTTGTAACTTTTTTGAAACCTTAAAGCATCGTTTCTTGCCATAAAATAATTATTTGAAGCAAAACAAAATAATCTATTTTACACGCAATTAAAAAGAGATGTTGCAAATCCATAACATCGATTTACAACATCCCTTAATAATCTATTCTAAAAAATTATTTTATACTATTCAAAGTTTCAATCAATTCCTCTAAAGTTTCTATCTCATCAGATACAGTACTTTCTAAAAGCTCATTCCTTAAAATGATAAAGAGGCTAGAACTTAGCCTCTCGAGAAATGCATAAAAATAAAAAATTATACATTTTAATTTAAAAATATTTTTATATCTATATATCTTAATTATAATACTTTTTATGTAATTTAGCTAATTTTTTCTACTATTACTTTGGTATATTTTTCATTTCCACAATCACTAATTTCAAATACTTCTGCATCTGAATGGATTTTCAATGATATAAGTTTATTATCAACTTTAATCTTTTCTAAATCATTTGTATTATCAATATTATTTAATTTGCAATCAAATAAAACTACTTCTAT
>NZ_JBJDXL010000168.1:0-5410 GCF_051866655.1 Intestinibacter sp. | reverse complement strand
TATTTTAATAATATCATACTACTTACTTTCAATGTAGTTAACTATATCGCCGATAGTTTTGAATTCTTCAGCATCTTCTTCAGAAATTTCTATATCGTATTTATCTTCTAATGCCATGATTACTTCAACAGCATCTAAAGAATCGGCATTTAAATCATCTTTAAGAGAAGTATCTAAAGTTAATTCATCTAAATCGTCTATACTTAATTGTTCTGCTATTATGTCCCTTATTTCTTCAAACATTTTATACCTCCAACTTTTATCCAATATTTAAATTTTTAATAGTAGTTTAATATAATAATAATTAATTTTCAATATATATTTAGAAAATAGTAGAATTATTTTTATCGTTTACAAGTAAAAATATTTTATACATATACTATCGATAAATATTATCTTAGATTATTATTTTTAATTTATTATGAAAAATATTTAGAAATCGATAAAATACAATAGAAGTAACTTATCTATCTAGAAAATCATATATTAAAATAAATATAAACCTTACTGGGGGGACACATTATGTCAAAGTTAGAGAGTAACCTGTCTAGATTTTTTGGAGATTGTGGAATTAATTTTAACGGGGGAATATTAATTGCGATAGTTTTAGTGTTTTTACTATTGTGTACAGATATTTTAGACGATTTTTTCGATGATGACAGTATATGGATATGGATAATATTGATAATCTTACTGTTATTTAATTTCGATGATGGATGTTGTTGTTAATATAAAATATTGGATAAAAAGTTAGTTTTTTGATTAAATATCATAAACTGACTTTTTTTGTTGTTGCATATTGTAAAACTTTAACATATTTGTTACATTATTGTTATTTGATAAAGAAAAATAAAATGATATAATAATTCTTGGAAAAATAGAAAGGTGAATATTTTATAAAGGGAGTGATTTAAATTAGATTAAAAAAACAAATAAAAGTAGGATTAGTATCATTTGTAGTGATAGCTGGATGCATTGCTGTTGCTTTTTCAATAAAGTCCTTAAATAGACAAAGTAATAACGAAGATGAGCAAGTAAAACAGGGTGTAGAAGTTATAAAAAACTTAGAAAAGCAAGATGTAGTACAGGTTGAAGAAAAAATTGCTTCTATAAAGGCTCAAAATGGAATAACAGATCAACCGGCAGCTACAACAGATGATCAAGATTCTGCAGGTAAGGTTAATTATAAAAGTAAATTCGCTTCATCAGTTATAGTTGGTGATTCAAGAGCGGAGGGTATTTCTGCATATGGATTTTTAACTCAGTCTTCTGTAGTTGCATATAAGGGAAGAAATATTGTAAATGCAAAAAAACAAGGAGATATAAATACAGCTATTGGTTTATATCCTAAAAATATGTTTTTTACATATGGAATAAACGATATTGAATGTTACAGCGATAGTGATAAATTTATAGAACAATATGAAAGTGTAATAGATTTAGTAAAATCTAAGCTACCTAATACTAATATATACATATGTTCAATACTTCCAGTTCAATCATTTACAATATCTCAATATCCTAATTATGCAAACATAGACAAATGGAATGCAGATTTAGAAGCTATGTGTCAAAAAAAGGGTGTTACATATTTAGATGCAAATGGAATTGTCGAACAAAGTGACTATGAACCAGATGGAGTACATTTCGGACCAAATTTTCAAAAGAAATGGCTTGATTTCTTTATACAAAAAGGGAATTTGTAAAATTTAGAGAGGTTTAACATAAAATGAAATTAAAAAAAAGAATAAAAAGTATTATAGCAATTTTATGTTCTTGTATCATTCTTGTAGGATGCAGTAGTGTAAATGATAATTTAACTGCTCAGGATATACAAAAATCTATAGTAGATACAGGTCTTGTAAAAAATATGGAAGAAACAGGAACTAAAGGATTAAAAAGATATTACGGCTTAAATGCAAGTGATTTTGACAGTGTTGTTTTATACACACCAGAATCATCTATGGAAGTAGATGAGATGCTAATTGTAAAGGTTAAAGATAAATCTCAAATAGAAGGTTTGGAGGATGCGATTGACAATAGAATAAATTCTCAGCTTCAAAGCTTTGGAAGTTACGGACCAGAGCAATGTGCATTAGTAAATGATTATGAGTTAAAAACAGAAGGAAAATACGTGTTTTTTGCCATATCTGAAAATGCAGAGGAGCTGAAGGAGGCTTTTAAAGAGTCAATAAAATAATCTCGGCTTTAACTTTATCGATAATAAAAAATAAAAAATTTTGAGAGGGAGGCGATTAAAATAGTATTCAGTAGTATTATATTTTTGTTTACTTTTTTGCCAATAACATTATTACTATATTATGTTAGCCCTAGAATATTAAAAAATTCAATCTTATTAATAGCTAGTTTAGTTTTTTATGCATGGGGAGAGCCTATATATGTATTTTTAATGATAGGAACGATTTTAGCGGACTATTTTTTAGCTATACTAATAGATAGAAATAAGCACGATGAAGGTAAGTGTAAATTTATATTTATACTTACTATTATTTTCAATGTGAGTATATTAGGATTTTTTAAATATTTTGGTTTCTTTATAGATAACATAAATAGTATTTTTCATGTAAATATTCCATTTGAAGGATTAGCTCTTCCAATAGGAATATCATTTTATACTTTCCAAGTATTATCTTATATTGTGGATGTTTACTTGGGTAAAGTTGAAGTTCAACACAATATAATTAACTTTGCTACTTATGTTACAATGTTTCCACAATTAGTAGCAGGACCTATAGTACAGTATCAAACAATAGAAACTCAATTGAACACTAGAAAAGAAAGTGTAATTAAATTTGGAGAAGGTGTAGAGCGTTTTATACAAGGTCTAGGAAAGAAGGTTTTACTAGCAAATAATATAGGTATGCTATGGACAACTGTTTCAGCTATGGAGATATCATCTATATCAGTGCTTACTGCCTGGTTAGGTATAATTGCATATACTTTCCAAATATACTTTGACTTCAGTGGATATTCTGATATGGCTATCGGTTTAGGTAAGATGTTCGGATTTGATTTTATGGAAAACTTTAATTATCCATATATATCAAAGAGTGTTACAGAGTTTTGGAGAAGATGGCATATATCTTTAGGAACATGGTTTAGAGAGTATATATACATACCTTTAGGTGGAAATAGAGTTAGTATGCCAAAGCAAATTAGAAATATATTTGTAGTTTGGTGTCTTACAGGTTTTTGGCATGGAGCTAGCTGGAACTTTGTGATCTGGGGACTTTACTATGGAGTTTTATTATTTTTAGAAAAATTTGCCCTAAAATCTGTTTTAGAAAAGCTACCTAATAGCGTAAAACATATTTACACAATGCTATTAGTTATAATAGGATGGCTGTTCTTTGCGAGTGAGGATTTAGGATTTGCAGTAGATTATCTAAAGGTAATGTTCTTCGTATCAGGAAATGCAATAATTGATAATGCTGGAATATTCTACTTATATACTAATATAGTAATGATGATTATACTTCTTGTATTTTCAACACCGGTTATCAAACAAGTTTTAGAAAATATTGCGAGAAAATATAGAGATAAATTGATAAATCCATCTCTAGTTATATATGGTTTAGTTTTATTTTTAGTTACGGCTTATTTAGTTAATGAAACTTATAACCCATTCTTGTATTTTAGATTTTAAAGGTGGTGAAAAGTATGACTGAAGCGTATAAAACGAAAAGTAGAAATACATCAAAAAATAAAAAGTCTAAGAAAAAATTAGGTAAAAAATACTGTATCTCTTTATCTGTATTATTTATATGCTATATAGTATTTTTTGTAGCAGTAAATACTCTAGGAGAGAAAAAGACTTTCTCAGAAACTGAAAATAGGGTTCTTCAATCAAAGCCTACTTTTTCTGTAGAAAAATTATTTGAAGGAAGATTTATAAGTAAGTATGAAAAGTACAAGGTCGATCAATTCTTTAATAGAGATTTTTGGATAGATGTTAAGGTGAAGACAGACAAGCTATTGCTAAAGAAGAGCTCTAATGGAGTTTATTTAGGAAAGGATGGATATCTATTAGAGGATTTTGAAAAGCCTAATGAAGAAAATGTAGCTAAGAATCTAAAGGCTATAAATGACTTTTCAAATAAATATAAAGATGTAAAGCAATATATGCTGATATCTCCAACGGCTGTAAGTATTTTAAGAGATAAATTACCTCTTGCTGCACCAGTTGAAGATCAACAGAAGTATTTAGATGAGTACTCTAAAAAAATCGATTCAAATATAACTTTTGTAGATACTTATTCAACTTTACTAGAGCATAAGAGTGAGGATTTATATTATAAAAGCGATCATCACTGGACTACTTTAGGTGCATTTTATTCATATCAAAAATTAGCAGAGGATATGGAGTTAAGCTCTAAGGACAGCGATGATTACGATATCGAATTAGTTTCAAATTCATTTGAAGGGGCATTGGCTTCAGAAAGTGGATATAAGACTGATCTAGACAAAATAAGAGTGTATATACCAAAGGATGAAAATGATCAAGTTGTTGTAAATTACGAAGAAGAACAGAAAAAAACAGCGACTTTATATGATAGTGAGAAATTAGATCAAAAAGATAAGTATCAAGTATTTTTAGGTGGAAACCATCCAATTGTAAAAATCGATACTACATCAGATAGTGGAAAGACTCTACTAATATTTAAAGATTCTTACGCAAACTGTTTTATACAATTTTTGACAACTCATTTTAGTAAAATTATATTAGTTGACCCTAGATATTATTACGAGGATATAGATGAATTGATGAAAAATGAAGGTGTTGACGAGGTACTATATTTGTATAATGCAAATACATTTTTCAGCGATACATCCTTAGCCCCTGTTTTAAACAACGAATAAACGATAAATTTAGTAACCTTTCGACTTTAATCTGCATATTATTTATTAAATAAGTAGTATACTTATTAATTTTTGAAAGGGAGAGATCGATATGTCACAAGAACAAGGTTTATCGAGATTTTTTGGTGGAAACTTATTTGGAGGAGGATTTTTCTTCATAGTTTTGATTTTGTTGTTGATGCTAGGAGAAGATTTAATAGAGTGGATACTATGTAATCAAGAATTTTTAATTTGGATAATTATTTTAATAGTATTTTTTAATCTTTGTGATTTTGATTTTGGATGTTGTTAAAATAGGTAACAAATAAATAGTTTTATCATAATATATATTAGAGCATAAAGACCTTTATCATAAAAATATGATGGAGGTCTTTTCTTTTTAAGCGAGGAGGGATTTTATGAATCGTAAATTATCGAGAATGTTTGAATGTATCGGAGGAAGTGGATGGTGGATTATAATTTTGTTCTTTTTATTTTTGGTCTTTCAGGAGTGCTTTATAGATATTTGTTTAAGTGATTGGATACCATT
>NZ_JBJDXL010000167.1:0-5434 GCF_051866655.1 Intestinibacter sp. | reverse complement strand
GAGACTCTAATGAACAGTACTGGAAGGATAAAGGATATAATCCTGAATACTATAACTTCTTTAATGATGGTATGAGGTGGTCAACTTGTTGTGATTTCAGTTAAATATGGCAGCAATAGATAAAACTTATGTATCTACTTGGAAAGAATACAAAGAAATACGAGATTGGGCAGAAGTGACTAATGTAGTATTTCCAGATGGTACAAAAGGAGCTAAATTAATTGAATGGTTCTATTTCCCTAATCTAGGAGAATCCGATTTCATTGATTCTAAAGAATATGTATTATGGAATACTGATCTTCTTACAGATATGTTCTTATATGCTAATTGTCCTTTTGAATTAGTACAGAATAGACTTAAAGAGCAATATAGCGACTTGTCTGAATTAGAAAGGAAACCAATTAATAAACATGAAGTTGGGAACCACTTTAAGTTTCCGAAGAAAATTTT
Organism: Intestinibacter sp.; assembly: GCF_051866655.1. Lineage (GTDB taxonomy): Bacteria > Bacillota > Clostridia > Peptostreptococcales > Peptostreptococcaceae > Intestinibacter. The sequence goes on along the minus strand of NZ_JBJDXL010000167.1, from coordinate 4,984 downwards.
AAAGTGTACTTATTTAATTAATGTAGAAAGAGAGGGAGAACATTGGTGGTATGATGAACACATTAATCAATGGGTAGAACTAAGTGAATTACGTCGCTCTAGTTGTAGTAGTTGCTATGTAAAAATCCTTCTAGAAAAAAGCTACAGAGAATGATTAGAAAATGGAATTTGCCTAAAGGAGTTACAATTGAAGTTATTTCTATAAAATACTATTATGATTTTGAAGTCTTAATTAGAAAATAATATGATAGACAAGAGAGACATACTATCAAAAGCTATTTATGAGTGCTTAGTAGAGTGCTATAAATGGGCGCAACCATCTATTAATGTAGATGAACTTATAAAGAATAAGCAAATTCAAGAAACTCAAGATGATAAGTTTATGGATAGATATTATCTATCTCAAGAAAACTTTAAATTTATTCAAGAGATGTTTATGGATGCTTATCGAATAAGGAATAAATGGGAAGATCATGTAGATCTATTAGTTAATTATATTACTAGTAAAGATAGTAAGAAAGATGTCTATATTCCTAGAAATGGGGATAGACCTGGATATAGAGGATATAAACCTATTGTTCCTCTAAATGAAGTAATCCTTAATTACTTGAAAGAGTACTTTGTACTTAAAGATAATAATCAATCTGATATTGTAGAGAAGGATGCTAAGGCTCTTCAAGATAAGATTCTCAAACTAGTTGATACTTGTAAGGAGTTTTATAAGAGGGATATGGATCATGAAGCTTTCTTGATCAATACCGCTTTGGGTTGGAGTCCTACTAGTAATAAGGAGAAAGTAGAGGAGTATTGGAAATCTCATGGTCGTCCAAATTTTACTATTAAAGATTTTAAAGTAGAAGAAGTTATATATGGTATGCCATTAAGAGACGAAAATGGTACTGAACTAAAGGATGAGAATGGCTTTATTTTATATGATGAAGATATTACAGAGGAATCTTTTATTGAATCATTAAAATGAAAGAGATAATAGTAAAATCTAGGTACAGAGATGTTGTTATTAAGCTATGTCCAATATCAGATTCAGTATACGAGGTACATACTAATAGTATGTATACTAGAATAGGGTATAGAAATGATAACAGCATAGAGTTTATCGACTTTGAAGGAGGTCCATTCATTAGTATTGGCTCTAATATAGAAGGTAACATAGTTAAGAATATAACTAAAGGTGATAACTATTTAATTGAATTTGAAAATGGAAGCATATCAGGAAAGAATGATTAATGAATATAAAGAGTGGAAAGGATATAACGAAATCCTTAGAGAAAGACTTACAAAGCTAATGGAGTTTCTAAATAGTGATAAGTCTAAAGAACTCGATACAGAAGCTAGAGCTATGTTGTATTGTCAACATTGCGCTATGATGTCCACTTTACAAAATGGAGAGCAGTATCTACAGATCCTTAAAGATAGATGCACTAAAGAAGGTATTTCTGTAGAGTGAAAATTCCTAGTAAATTTAATGTAGGAGGAGTAGAAATTACTGTTGCTGAGAGAGATTTTCTTGAAAATCAAGCTCTTGGCAACAGTAATTTTTGTGATGGAACTATATTCATAGCTAACTCTTCTTATAGTGTAGAACAAAGCGAATCAAGTAAAGAAAATACATTTCTTCATGAGCTTACTCATTTAATATTACAAGCAATGGGACAGAATGAGCTTCATGATGATGAAGTATTTGTATCTTCATTTGCTGGATTCTTATGTGAAGCTATTAAAAGTTTTAAATATGATTCCGAAAGTTAATGAGCAATATCATTTCTTTGATGATGGTAAAATATCAGAATCTAGACATGAAATAGTTACCATTGAAGAAATATGTGACTTACATAGTGTTCCTCTAGATGTATTTGATGCTTGGAGAAGAGAAGTAAAATACTGCGTGAACTATAAAGGAGATCCATATCTCTATGCTAAAGAAACTGATTTCTTTATAAAGGCTAGAGGAGAGCAGACTAAAGAATTATGGTTTGTTAGAACTATATCTGGAGGTTGGTTCTCTATAGATTATCCAAAAACATGGACAGCAGGAAAGTTAGATATTACTGGAGAACTATATAAACAATTACATAATGCTTAAATACGTTGATACGGCTATTACATTTCTAGAAGTTCCTAATGAGATTACTCTATGTATAAATATCTCTAATTGCCCTTGCCACTGTAAAGGTTGTCATAGCTCTTATTTAGCAGATGATATTGGAGAAGTATTAGTATCTGATGAAGACAGTCTAGCTAAAGGATTTGGGAAACATATCAGTAATCAACTTTATAAGCTAATACGAGAGAATGAAGGTATAACTTGTATATGCTTTATGGGAGGAGATTCTAATCCAGCTGATATAAACTTCTTAGCAAGAGCTATTAAACTACTTAATTGGGTTAAATTAAAGGTAGCTTGGTATAGTGGTAGACAAGAACTTTCTCCAGATATAGATTTTCGTTGGTTTGATTATATTAAGCTCGGACCATATGTAGAAGAGCTTGGACCACTTAATAAACCAACTACCAATCAGAAGTTCTATAAGGTAAAAGCTACTAATGAAGAATTTCCTAGATATATAATTGAGGATAATACTTATCTATTTTGGAATGACACTAGCAAGAAAACTAGTAGAGACACTTAATTCATTTGAAGAAGAACTTAGAGCTAATGAGAAGAGTATTAAGTTACAATTAGATTGTGCTAATGAGTTAATAGATAAAGTAATAAGAGTACTCAAAGATAAAAGTACTCAAGATTACGAAAAGGTTATACTTTTAAAATATCTATTATGCTAGAGGTAATAGTCGTATACTCTGATAAAGACCAAATCAAAGAACTTGCTCCTAATTCTAATATTACATTACTAAATACAGTATTAGATAAGAAGAAAGCATTTCAGTTAAAAGGGGCTTGGGGAGCTAGATTAGACCCATTTGCAGTAGTAAAAGAAAATGGAAATGTGATAAAAGCCTTCTATTCAGAAGCTCAAAATGTTGTAGAAGAACTAAATAAGTATTTAAATGGGTAAATTAATAGTAATAGGGGATATTCATGGAAAAACCATATGGAAAGATATTGTAAATCAAGAGTTTGATAAAGTTATATTTCTAGGAGATTATGTAGCAACTCATGATGATATATCGGTAGAGCGACAGTTAAGAAATCTAGATGATATACTAGAATACAAAGAGAAGAATCTTGATAAGGTAGTACTTTTAAGAGGTAATCACGATCTTGATTCGCTTGGATATTCTTGGGCTAGATGCTCTGGACATGATGAGGACTTAATTGTATATATGTCTAGAGAAGAATATCGTAATAGATTCCTTAACTTAACTAGTTGGATACATATACATGATAATATAGTATTCTCCCATGCTGGAATATCAGAAGTATGGCTAAAAGAAGTAGCAAATCTTGATGACATTACTAAGATAAATGATTTAGAGCCATCTCCTATATTCGGATTCTGGGCAAATCAAGTTTATGATATTTACGGAGATTCTCCTACACAACCCCCTACTTGGGTTAGACCTATAACTTTAGCTAGATATACTATTGAAGGATATACTCAAGTAGTTGGTCATACACAAGTAAAGAGAATAGTAAATGCTAAGGAAGCCGTAAAAAATAAGCAAGATATATGGTTGTGTGATGCTCTAAGTATCAATCAGTATCTAATAATAGATAATGGTAATTTTATAATCAAAACTATACAAAATGAAAGTAAAAATTAAGAAACTTTGTGAAAATGCAGTAATTCCATCATATGCTAAACCAGGAGATGCAGGAATGGATTTAACAGCTACTAGTAGAGTATTTGATAAGTATGGCAATGTTGAATATGGTACTGGATTAGCTATGGAAATCCCAGAAGGATATGTAGGTCTTATATTTCCTAGGAGTAGCGTATGTAAGCAGGATTTATCTCTGTCTAATAGCGTTGGTATAATAGATAGTTCTTATCGTGGAGAAATAAAATTCAAGTTTAAACCTACTTTATCGTATATGGACTTTACTGTTGGAAGGGATGAGTATGGTATAGGTGAGGATTCTGATACGTTTGATATGGTAGATGCTTGTGGATCTAATAGAAAAGATAGCCCAGAGGTTTCTATATATGAAATAGGAGATCGTATAGGTCAAATTATAATAATGCCTTATCCTAACATAGAGTTTATTGAATCTAATGAACTATCAGATACTGAAAGAGGAGAGGGCGGATTTGGATCAACTGGCAAAACTAATAATTGAATATGATGACTAAAGAGAAATTTATTAATCTTATCTCCGAGCATCAAAAGTATAATAAGAGACTTGATGAAGTCTGTAAAGTACTAGACGTAGATTTGTGGGAAGCTGATTGGGTAGAATATGCAAATGTTCTATTTGATACTACTATAGGTCTATTGTTTACAGATGAAGGTCAAGATACTATTTCTTGGTGGCTATACGAGAAAGATGGAAGACCAGATATGAAGATGTGGGATTTAGAAGATAATGAAATTCCTACAGAAACTTTAGATGATCTTTGGGAAATAGTTAAAAGTGATCTACGCCAATGATAACATATATGCTTGGAAAAGCTTCTACTGGTAAATTTAGGTTTGCTATTGTAGAAACTGATGAAGAGTGGCATGAACCAGAGCATGGTTATATTATACAAAGAAGTTATGGTCAGGTTAAGGGTAAAACTACCCTTAGCCCAACTATAGTAGTTGATAGAACTAAGCAGAAGAGAACTTGGAAGCAGCAACTAGAACTACAATATAACTCAGAAGTCAAAAAATACCTTGATAAGGGTTACGTTAAGGTAAATAAGCACCCAGATGAGTATACAGAGGAAGAACTTAATGAGATCTTTGGAGAGGTTAAGACTAATCAGTTCGGAGTAATTAAGCCACAATTAGCAAAGCAAGCTGATAAAGTAACTAACCCTAAAATCTTTGATAAAAAGTGGATTATAAGTAGAAAGCT
>NZ_JBJDXL010000166.1:0-5437 GCF_051866655.1 Intestinibacter sp. | reverse complement strand
TGATACTAATAGATCGAGGACTTGACCAAATGAATAATGGCATTCATTAAATGTTTTCAGTTTTGAAAGTATTAAATTTATATAGATTTAGTACAATAAAGATTATGTGGTTATTATAGCAAAGAGGATACACCTGTTCCCATTCCGAACACAGAAGTTAAGCTCTTTAGCGCCGATGGTACTTGGTGGGTGACCGCCTGGGAGAGTAGGACGTAGCCACGTAATCTTTTTTTATGCTTTGAAATTATTTAAGGCTTGGGAATTATGTATAGATATAAAAAGTCTACATTTTGATAATTAATTAAAAACTTCAAAATGTAGACTTTTTTAATTTTAATATTTTATGGAGTTGTTAGTTTAAAGGTTTTAGGTTTTTCATACTTAAATCTAATATTTTAGCTGAGTGAGTTAAAGCACCTACTGATATAAAATCTACACCTATTTCGGCTATAGATTTTATTGTTTCTAATGAAACATTTCCAGAAAACTCAATTTCAGCCTTGTCTCCTATCATAGAAACAGCCTTTTTAGCTGTGTCTAAGTCCATATTATCTAGCATTATTATATCCGCTTTTACGTCTAAGGCTTCTTGCACCATATCTAGTGTTTCTGTTTCTACTTCTATTTTTCTTACGAATGAAGAATTTTTTCTGGCTAAATTAACTGCATTAGTTATTCCGCCAGCTGCATCTATATGGTTGTCCTTAAGCATTACACCGTCAGATAGGTTAAATCTATGATTATTTCCTCCGCCGACTTTTACAGCGTATTTTTCTAATATTTTTAAATTAGGAGTTGTCTTTCTAGTATCTAATAATTTTGCATTGGTATGTTCTATTTGTTTTACGAATTTATTAGTTAAAGTTGCTATTCCACTCATTCTTTGAAGGATATTTAAAGCAACTCTTTCTCCCATAAGTATATTTCTAGTACTACCTTTAAGCTCAGCGATTTTTTCTTTTGGATATACTTTATCCCCATCTTTTTTCAACAAATCCACAGTTACTCCACCTAATATGTGGAAAACTCTTGCATATACTTCTAATCCAGCTATGATACCTTCTTCTTTACAAAGAAGATCAACTGAAGATATACTATCCTCTGATATTATTGAATTAGTAGTTATATCCTCGTTTGGAATGTCTTCAACAAGGGCATCTTTTATTATTTTATCTACAATTAAAAAATTAATCATCTATTATACCACCTTTTTCCTTAATAGCTTCTACAACTAATTTTTTATTTTCTTCTGCAATTTTTTCTATTGTTTTATCCACAATATCCACAGATTTTGTGATTAATTCTGTATTATCGATTGAATTATTTATAACATTTGCAGCTCTCTTAGAGAATACTAATCCTTCTAATAGAGAGTTACTAGCTAATCTGTTAGCACCGTGTATTCCTGTACAGCTAGTTTCACCAACTGCGAAAAGGCGATCTAAAGATGTTTTACTGTTAGTATCTACTTTTATACCACCCATAAAGTAATGTTGGGCAGGAGATACCTTTACAGGTTCTTTTGTTATATCAGTTCCTTTTGCAAGACAATTTTCATAGATTAAAGAGAATCTATTTTTTATATAATCAGGATTTAAGAAACTGATATCTAATAAAACATAAGGTGTATTTGTCTTTTTCATTTGTTCAAATACGGCAGCTGAAACGACATCTCTTGGTAATAATTCGTTTACAAATCTTTCGCCGTTTACATTTCTAAGTATACCACCTTCGCCTCTTACTGATTCAGATATCAAGAATCTTCTTTCATCTTCTGTTTCATCGTAAAAAGCAGTAGGATGTATTTGTATATAATTAATATCTTTAAGCTCTACATTATGTCTTATAGCTGTAGCTAAACCATCGCCTTTTAAAATTCTTTGACTAGTAGAATTTTTATAAAGTCCTCCGATTCCACCACAAGCTAGAATTACATATTTAGCAAAAACATTTATTTGTTTATTGTCTTTTAATAGGATAGCTCCTATACATTTATTATCATCTTCAATTATATCTACAAAGAAAGTATCTTCGTAAACAGTTATATTTTTTCTAGTAAGTACGTTTTTTACAAGTGTTTTTTCTACATCTTCACCTGTGTGATCGTTAGTATGTACTATTCTGTTTACACAGTGAGCACCTTCCTTTGTGTAGTCCCAATCTCCATTTTCATCTAGGTCAAGTTTCAAACCTAAAGAAACTAATTCTTCTACATTTTCTATAGATTCAGAAGTTAGAATCTTTACAGCGTCTAAATCATTTTTATATTGTCCAGCCTTAAGAGTATCTTCTATGAAGTCTGGTATATCTTCTTTGTTTCTAGCAACTGAAATACCACCTTGGGCTAAAGCAGTATTAGTACAGTCTATTTTTCCTTTTGAAACTACTAAAACATCTAAATTACTATCTAAATTAAGAGCACTGTATAAACCAGAAACTCCTGATCCAATTATTAAAACATCAACATTTTTATTTTCCATAACTATTTCCCCAATTTATGCATATTTTCTAGAGCAGTTAAAGCTTTTTTACTAGTTTCTTCGTCTAGAATAATTTCTTCTCTTTTACCAGTTAATGCGTCGTAAACATCTTGTAAAGAAGTTTTCTTCATGTTAGGACAGATCATCATTTCTGGGAAGTAGAATTTTTTATCTGGATTATTTTTATTAAGTTGATGTAGTACACCTTGTTCTGTACAAATTATGAATTCTTTGTCTTCACATTCAGTTGCAAATTTGATTATGCCACTAGTACTACCGATATAATCACTTAAATCTCTAACTTCTTTAGAGCATTCAGGATGAGATAAAACTTTTACATTTGGATGTTCTTCTTTTAGTTTTATTACATCTTCTGCAGATACTCTTTCATGAGTAGGGCAGAATCCCTTCCATTGTATGAATTCTTTTTCTGGGAAGAATTCAGCTATGTATCCACCTAAGTTTCTATCAGGTAAAAATAGTATTTGTTTATTAGGTATATTTTTCATTATTTCTAAAGCACTAGATGATGTAACAGAAGCATCACAAAGGGCTTTAACTTCATAAGATGAATTTATATAGCAAACCTTAAATGCATCTGGATATTCTTTTATTTTTTCTTTTAAATCTTCAGCTTCAGCCATATCTGCCATAGGGCATCCTGCATCTGGAGCTGGTAATATAACTGTCTTATCTGGAGATAAAATTTTTGCACTTTCAGCCATGAATTTAACGCCACAGAATATAATTAAATCTTCTTTAGCATCACGTGCTATTTTGCTTAAATAGTAAGAATCTCCTATATAATCAGCAATTTCTTGTACTTCAGGAATTTGATATAGATGTGCTAATATTATAGCATTTTTTTCTTTTTTTAATTTTAATATCTTTTCAGATAATTGATTCGTCATAATTTACCCCTTTTAAAAAATGTATTTACAGGTGTAAATACACCTGTGACAACAATTATAGCATCTTATAATTTACTATTCAATAAAAAAGTAATCGTTAATTTTTTAATTTATAATTATGTGTATACAAGGTATTATCAAAAAGTTAACGATTGCTTTTTGTTATGAAAGTATATAGAATAAATAAAAGATAGTGAAAAAAGAAAATAATAGAATGAGAAGAAGGTGCAAAATGAACCCAAATGAAAGAAGAGAAAAGTTATTGGAGATTCTTAAAAATACTGATGAACCTGTAAAAGGAAATATATTATCAGAAAAACTTGATGTAAGTAGACAAGTTATTGTAAAAGACATAGCACTTTTAAGAGCATCTGGTATCGAAATTTTGGCAACGTCTACTGGATATATTATTTTAAATTCGATAATAAAAAGAGAGTTTGAAATAATGTGCAAAAATCACAAATCAAATGATGAAATTTATGAGGAATTAAAAACAATAATTGATTTAGGTGGAAAAGCAAAAGATGTTATAGTAAAACACCCTACTTATGGAATAGTAAGGGCTGATTTGAATGTGGCTACAAATAGAGATTTGAAGAAATTTATGGAAAAAGTATCGAGAAATGAATTTAAACAATTATCTATCTTATCACCAGATTATCACATTCATACAATTGAGGTTTCTGATGTGGAAGTATTGGAAGAAATAAAGCAGGAATTAAGAGAAAAAAATATTTTATTTGAATAATTGAGATAGAGAAAGGGGGCCTGTATTTAATAGGTCCTTTTATATTTTAAGTAAATTATAACAATTTGATAAAAAAAGTCGCATATAGTAAATATTTGAAGTAAAAAATAAGTTGAATTATAAAAAAACTTATGTTAATATTAATATGTTATATGTTTAGGAGGTATGATGGATAAATTATTTTTTATGAATGAAGCGATAGAAGAAGCTAAAAAAGCATATGATAAAGGTGAAACTCCTATAGGAGCTGTAGTGGTTAAAGATCAGCAGATTATAGGCAGAGGTCATAATTTAACCGAAACCTTAAAGGATAGTACAGCTCATGCAGAGATGCTAGCTATAAAGAATGCAGCTGAGACATTAGGAGGCTGGAGATTGATGAATTGTGATTTATACGTTACAATGGAGCCTTGTATTATGTGTAGTGGAGCTATTGTTAATTCTAGAATAAAAAATATAATTATTGGAACTAAACATATTAAAAATGCTAATATAGAAAAACAACATACATTTAAGATGGAGTACTTTAAAGATAGTCGTGTAAATGTAGAGTTTGGAATTATGGAAGAAGAGTGTTCGATCATTCTGCAAAGATTTTTTAAAGACCTAAGAAAAAAATAAATTGGAGAGATGGTCGAGAGGACGAAGACGCTGGCCTGGAAAGCTAGTATGCGTGTCAAAAGCGTATCGTGGGTTCGAATCCCACTCTCTCCGCCAAGAAAGCATAATATCGGTTACAACTTTGCTGTACTAGATGGGGAAGTAGCGGTGCCCTGTAACCTGCAATCCGCTATAGCAGGATTGAATTCCATCTAGAGGCTACTGTTTTGTGGAGCTGCCCGAAGCAAGTGGTGTTGACGCTTAGGTCCTATGCAATGTAAGCCCATGAACCCTGTCAGATCCGGAAGGAAGCAGCAGTAAGTGGTTACTGCATGTGACGTGGGAGTGCCTAAGTTGAGCTAACTACTTCGGTAACGTCTGTGAAGCATAGTCAATAGATGGTGTACAGCATTTTAATATATAAAAAACAAGATCCCTTTTGACAGGGATTTTTATTTTGCAAATTTTTTTGATTCGTTGTAAATTATAGAATCGTTTAAATAAAGTTTTTTTATGAATTTAATGATATAATAATTAAAGAAATTGTCTAAATTATATTTAGAGGAAAAACTATATTTAAAATAAAGGGGAGATAAATGTGCATAAGGCGTTATATAGAGTATATAGACCTAAGAATTTTAATGATATAGTAGGTCAAGAGCATATAGTTAGAACTTTGAAAAATCAAATAGAAAGTC
>NZ_JBJDXL010000165.1:0-5465 GCF_051866655.1 Intestinibacter sp. | reverse complement strand
AACATTAGTAGATTTCGAATTTGATATGGATGATGGTAGAGCAGAATATGAAGGTGAATTAGTTGGAAATAATATCGAGTATGATATAGTTTTAGATGCAATAACAGGTGATATTATAGAGTTTGAAAAAGATTATGATGATGACAGAGGTGATTACGATAGAGATTATGACGATGATGATTATGATGATGATAGATATGACGATGACGACGATGACTACGATAGAGATGATGATTAATTTAATAAATGGAGTTTAATATAATAATACTTGATCAAAATAAAAGCTGGAATTTTTAATTCCAGCTTATTTTGAATGATTACTACATTTTGATGTACAAGAAGCGCAATCACAATGGTGACTTGAATTTAATTTATTATTTCTAGAATAGTAATTTAATAAAACTACAGTAGCAATAATTACAATTAAGAAAGCAATGAATTGTGCTATTGATACATTAGTTTGACCAAATACAACTAAAGATCCAACGAAGTTAAAAGAGAATCCGACAATCCACGCTAATCCAAATTGATAGAATAGAGAAGCGAACATCATTTTATTTCCGTATTCTTTTCTCATAGTTGCTAAAGTAGCTATACATGGAGTATATAGAGCACAGAAAATTAAGAATGTGTAAGCAGTTATAACAGTAAATACACTAGTAAGTCCAGTAGATAAATCTCCGAATAAAATTAAAAGTGTATTTACAACAACCTCTTTAGCTCCAAGTCCAGTTATCAATGCAACTGATATTCTCCAATCATTAAATCCTAATGGAGCAAATATAGGAGCAAGTATCTTTCCTAAATAAGATAGGAAGCTTTCATTTATATTTTCTGTAAATCCTGCTAGGTTAAATGAAGATAATGCCCATATAGCAACTGACATATAGAACATTACAGTTACAACCTTGATTAAAAATCCCTTTGATTTATTCCAAGCATTTTTAAAAAGTGCGCTCAATGTAGGGATTCTGTACTCAGGAAGCTCCAATACAAATGGTTCTAATTCTGTTTTGTAAATAGTTTTGTTTAAAATTAAGGCAACAAATATAGCTACTACAATTCCTAATATATATAAAGACGTAGTGACTATAGCTGCGTGTTTATCGAAAAATATGCCTATAAATAATGCATAAATCGGTAATTTAGCTCCACAAGTCATAAGTGGAGAAATTAATGCAGTTATTTTTCTATCCTTTTCACTTTCTAAGGTTCTAGTTGCCATTATAGCTGGAGATGCACATCCTATACCCATAACCATCGGTATAAATGCTTTACCAGATAAACCAACCTTACTCATTATTTTATCCATAAGAAATGCTGCTCTAGACATATATCCACTATCTTCAAATAGTGAAATTCCTAAGAATAAAACAAAGATTAATGGGAAAAATGGTAGTGTACCACCTAGAGATCCCAATATACCATCTACTATTAATGATCTAAACCATGCACTAGAATTTGCTAAAAGTCCATCTACAGGTGTTATGATGTAATTTTCTATAAGTGTAGTAGCTAAATCTTGTAGAGGTCCTCCTACCCAATCGAAAGTAAATTTAAATAATAAAAGTAATATTCCTACAAATATTGGGTAAGCTAGAATTGGATTTAAAACAAAATCATCGATTCTATCTGTGATGGATTTTTTATCTTGAATGTCATGTATAGTACATTTTTCTAAAATTGCATCTATTTTTTCATAAGTTTCGCTTTCTGTTCCAAAATCTTCTATATAAGAAGTTTTTTCGTTGACAGAGCTTCTTATAATTTCTTCTAGATTTTCAGTTCCACTTTTTTTCTTAGCTATAATAGGAACTATTTTTACGCCGAGTTCATCAGCAAGCTTATCGTAGTCGATTTTAATTCCCTTTGCTTCTGCTAAGTCGAGCATGTTTAACAGTAAAATAATTGGCTTATTGTACTCCATAAGTTGAGTAGTTAAATATAGGTTTCTAGACAAATTAGACGCGTCTACTATATTTAATATCACATCGACATCTTCGTTTTCTAAGAAGGCCTTTGATACCTTTTCTTCGTTTGAAAAAGTATCCATTGCGTAGATCCCAGGTAAATCTACAATTTTAATATCCTTTTTTAGATAGCCTTCCTTTTTTTCAATAGTAACTCCTGGCCAGTTTCCAACGTATTGGTTAGAGCCTGTAAGTAAGTTAAATACAGTTGTTTTTCCTACATTTGGGTTGCCAAACAACGCCACGTTAATCAATGACATCACCCCTTTATCTTTTTATACCTATATTCTTAGCATCGTTTTTTCTAAGTGCTAAGTTTAAACCTCTAAAATTTATAACTATAGGATCTCCAAAAGGAGCAACCTTTTTCACTGCTATTTCAGTTCCATCTATACATCCTAATGCAAATAATCTTTTAGCTAAGCGTATATCGCCATTTATATTATTAATAGTCGCTTTTTGACCAACCTTTAAATCGTAAACAGTCATCATTAATACCTCCTAATGAAATTCATTTTCAAATTATTATCATACTTATATAGTAATAATTATATTCAAAAAAGTCAAGTTTTCTAATGATGTAATTATGTTAAAAATGTATAGTAAATTTAAATCTAAGTTTTTTCTATAAATTTTTTCAAAAATGTCCAAAAAGTGGAGATTTATCGAAAAATATTGTATTATAATAGTATACAAAAAAATATTTTATTATATAAATGTATAATTTGGAGATAGAATACTATGAAGACAAAAAAATTGACTTTTTTAGGGCTAATGGTTGGATATAGCTTAATATTATATATATTAGAGACTTATATCCCAAATCCACTGATTGTATTTTTTCCAGGAGCAAAATTAGGTTTAACTAACATAATAACTTTAATTTCATTACTAATTTTTGGATTAAAAGAAACATTTATAATTGTAACAGTTAGAGTTATTTTATCATCTATTTTTACTGGTCCTATGTCTTATTTACTGTTTAGTATAGGGGGTGCATATTTAAGTTTAATTTTAATGTATTTAGCTACAAAAATTAAAGGATTCTCTACAATAGGAGTTAGTATTATAGGAGCAATAGGTCATAATTTGGGTCAACTGTTAGTTGCAAGTGTTATAGTAGAAAATTTATTAGTTGTAACTTATTTACCTTTTATGTTAGTTACATCATTGGTTACGGGGTTTTTTGTAGGTTTAGTATCAAAGTTTTGTTATCCTAAGATGGTAAAAGTGGGAGGCTCTCTTATTGATATTAATCGATAAAGATAATTTAAATTTTAAGTGTTAGTGGTGATAATATGGAAAATAATGAATTAGAAATGATCAAAAAAGAAATTGAAGAAGTAAGGGAACAAATAAATACATATATACAATATCCAGACATATTTGAAGAAGAATTAACAGAAGCAAGTAAGCAAATAGATATTTTAATAAATAAGTATATATATTTGAGTAAATAACCCACAAATCGTGGGTTATTTACTTTATTACTATATAATATATATATTAGTATATAAAATAGGAAGAGGGGGAGATTTTATCAGCGAAAAAGAAATTATAATAAGATTATTAATATGCCTAGTTATAGGTGGTCTTACAGGATTAGAAAGAGAAAAATCGCATCAATTTGCAGGTTTTAGGACTCATATACTTGTAGCCTTGGGCGCTTGTGTGACATCAGTTACTGCTTTACAACTATTTAATAATTACAGCACTTATAGTACTATGGATCCTGCTAGGCTTCCAGCACAAGTTCTTTCAGGAATAGGTTTCTTAGGAGCTGGAGCAATTTTAAAGAATTCTAGTGGAATACGAGGTCTTACAACTGCTGCAGGAATTTGGGCTACTGCGTGTATAGGAATAGCAATAGGATATGGAGAATACGTTTTAGGAATTACTGCATGGGTGTTGGAAATGATTACATTGTTATCGTTGAAGAGAATTGATAAGCTGCTTTTTAAAAATCGTAGTTGCAAATTGTACTTGACGATATCAAATCTAGATGCTGTCAAAGAGACCTTTGCGATTTTAAAGGAATGTAAAATAGCTATAAGAAATTTTGATATTAACAGCAAAGGAACTCAAATTTGGACAGCAAAATATAGTATTAGCTATGATAGAAGAATTATCGTTGAGGAATTGGAGAGGCGTATAAAAGAGGTCAATGGAGTTTTAGATTTTTATTTTTATGATTAATTTAATAAATGCAAGTTTTTAAAATTTAATTTTTGGGAAACATATATTATTATAATTAAAGTATAATTATGAAAAATTAGAAAGGAGACTTAAAATGGAAAGACAAAATATTGAAAGCCAATATAAATGGACTATTGACGAAATGTATCCAGAAGAGTCAGATTTGAATAAAGATATCGATAAGGTTAAGAGCTTGATAGAAAACGTTGGCACTTATAAAGGTAAGCTATCAGAATCTAAAGAAAATCTATACGATGCATTACATACATCAGAGGAAGCAGGTAGAGTACTTGAAAAGCTATATGTATATACTCATATGAAGAGCCATGAGGATACTAGAGTAAATGCAAATCAAGGAAAAGCCACAAAAATAGATATGCTATCTACTGAATTATCTATGGCGACTTCGTATATGATTCCAGAAATAATAAATATAGATGAAGCTAAATTAAATGAGTTTTTAAAGGATGAAAAATTATCTTTTTACAAAAAATATATAGACGAAATACTAAGAGAAAAACCACATACTTTAAGTGAAAAGGAAGAAGAAATATTAGCTGCAGCATCTGATTTAAGCTCTGTACCAGAAAACGTATACGACATGATGTCATATGCAGATATGCAATTCCCTGAAATAGAAGATGAAGAGGGCAACAAGGTAAAAATAACACATGCCAATTTTTCTTTATTCTTAAAGAGCAAGAATAGAAGAGTTAGAAAATATGCTTTTGAAGGATTGTATTCTGTTTATAAGCAATATAGAAATACTTTTGCATCAACTCTTTACGGCGGTGTAAAATCAGAAATTTTCTACGCAAAAATTAGAAAATATGAAAGTGCACTACAAGGCTCTCTATTTGCAGATAACATAAGTGTAGATGTATATGAAAACTTAATTAAATCAGTAAGTGAAAATATACCAGCACTAGATAAATATATAGACCTTAAAAAGAAATTTTTAGGCTTAGACGAAATTCATATGTATGATTTATACGTTCCTCTAACAGAAAATTTCGATATGAAAATACCATATGAGGAAGCTAAAAAAATCGTACTAGAAGCATTAAAGCCAATGGGAGAAGAATACTTATCTCATATACAAGAGGCATTTGATAATGGATGGATAGATGTATATGAAAATGATGGAAAGCAAGGAGGAGCGTACTCTTGGGGATGCTATGATTCTAAATCATACGTGCTTATGAATTACCACGACGACTTAAATTCTCTATTTACATTAATACATGAATTAGGTCACTCTATGCACAGCTATTACTCTAAAAACGCACAACCTTACTT
>NZ_JBJDXL010000164.1:0-24558 GCF_051866655.1 Intestinibacter sp. | reverse complement strand
AATGAAAATAAAAGTAATTTTGATACTAAAAAATATCAAAATATGATGAATGAAAGAAAAGAAATTTTAGATAAGTTAGATAATGAAGTCAAAAAAATAGATTATAAGGAGTTAGATTACTTTAAAAATAATTTATTGTCTTATACTTCACAAATTGAAGACAATATTTCGAACTTTGAAAAAATAATTTCTAGTGAGAATATATATAAATATGAGAGCTTTTTAATATCTTCTATACAAATGTATTATGAATTCATAAACCAAATTAAAACAGCTTAAAGGGTTGAATTATTCAACCTTTTTTTGTATTTTTTGAAAACATAAAAAAATTTAAAATCTAAATAAATACATAAAAAAAATATTATTTATGTTATATATTTTTTTTATATTCATTTAAAAAAAGCTAATAATTGAGATAAATAATTAACAATTGTTAAATTTTTGTAGTAAATATAGTATACTATATGTATAAATATCTATGAGTATTAATATAAAAAGACAGGGGGTAAATATAAAATGAGACTCTTAACATTCAAAGGGGGTATACATCCTCCATACAATAAAGAGTATACAAACAAAATAGCTCTAGCGAAAGCTGAGGCTCCAAAAACTGTTTACATTCCTCTTCAACAACATATAGGTGCTCCAGCAAAACCTATAGTAGAAGTTGGCGATCTAGTTAAAAAAGGTCAGATGATAGGACAAGCAGGCGGTTTCGTATCAGCTAACGTACATTCATCAGTTTCAGGTAAAGTCGTTGGAATACAAATGCATGAAGTTCCTGGTGGAGTAGGACAATGTATAGTTATCGAAAATGACTTCAAAGAAGAACTTGATGAAAGCGTTAAACCAAAAGGAGATTTAGAAAATCTAGCTCCAAAAGAAATTATTAAAATTATACAAGATGCAGGTATAGTTGGTATGGGTGGTGCAACATTCCCAACTCATGTAAAATTATCACCTCCACCAGATGCAAATATAGATGTAGTAATCTTAAATGGTGCTGAATGTGAACCATACTTAACTGCTGACCACAGATTAATGCTTGAAATGCCAGAAGATGTAGTATTCGGTATAAGAGCAGTTATGAAAGCATTAGAAGTTAAACAAGGATATATAGCTATAGAAGTAAATAAACCAGATGCTATAGAAGCTGTTACTAAAGCAGCTGAGCCATATCCAGAAATAGAAGTTGTTGGACTTCAAATAAAATACCCACAAGGGGCAGAAAAACAACTTATATATGCATGTACAGGAGGAAGAGAAGTTCCATCAGGTGCATTACCAGCAGCTGCAGGTGCTGTAGTTACAAACGTTGGTACAGCAGCTCAAATAGCTAAATCAATAAAAACAGGATTACCTCTAATAGAAAGAATAACAACTATTACAGGTGATGCTATAAAAACTCCTAGAAACTTAATAACTAAAGTTGGTACACCAGTATGTGAAATAATAGAACAATGTGGTGGATTCAAAGAAGATATAAATGTAGGAAAAGTTATATTAGGTGGACCTATGATGGGTAATGCTCAATATACTACTCAAGCAGCAAGTACAAAAGGTACTTCAGGTATATTATGCTTATCAGAAGAAAAAGCTAGACTTCCTGAACCAACAGCTTGCTTAAGATGTGGTAGATGTACTCAAGTATGTCCAGCATTCTTACAACCTCTATACATAAGTGCTAACTCACTTAAAGGTGACTTTGACAAAGCTGAAGAACATAGAGCTCTTGATTGTATAGAATGTGGATCATGTTCATTTATATGTCCAGCTAGAAGACCTTTAGTAGAATCTATAAGAAATGCTAAACGTCAAATTCAAGCAAAACGTAGAAAACAACAAGCTCAAGCACAAGCAAAAGCAGCAAAATAAATTTTGGGGGGAAATAAACATGGAAAATAAGTTTATAGTGTCATCATCACCTCACATTAGAAGTAATGAAGATACTTCTTATATAATGAAACAAGTAGTAATCGCGCTTTTACCAGCAGCAATTGCAGGTTTATATTTCTTTAGAATGAGCGCATTATATGTTATGTTTTTCTGTATATTAGGAACAGTTGGTTCTGAATTTATATGGGAAAAAATAACTAAACAAAAAAGTACTATTGGCGATTTTTCAGCAGTAGTTACAGGTTTATTATTATCATTTAACGTGCCTGCATCACTTCCATGGTGGATGTGTTTACTAGGTGGAGTATTTGCAATTATAATTGTAAAAATGATGTTTGGTGGATTAGGAAATAACTTTGTTAACCCTGCTCTTGCAGCAAGAGCATTCTTATTAGCATCATTCCCAGTTCCAATGACTAAATGGACACAAGCAGGTGTTAATTGGGTAAGCTCTACAGCAGCAGCTGATGCAGTAACAACTGCAACTCCATTAAGCTTCTTAAAATCAGGAGCAGCAGGACTTCAAGGATTAGCTGATAGTGGTATATCTATGACTGATATGTTAATCGGTAATATAGGCGGTTGTGTTGGTGAAACATGTGCTGTATTAATATTACTAGGTGGTATTTACTTAATATACAAAGGAATTATAAGTTATATTATGCCAGTTTGCTATCTAGGAACAATATTTATATTAACATTCTTATTAGGTGGATTTAATATACAATTTGCTGTAAGTGAAATATTAGCAGGTGGTGTTATGTTAGGTGGTTTCTTCATGTTAACTGACTATACAACATCTCCTATGACTCAAAAAGGACAAATTATATACGCTGTTTTAGCAGGTATAATATGTTCAGTAATTAGATTATATGGTGGATATCCAGAAGGATGTTCTTATTCAATATTATTAGCTAACGTTATGACTCCACTTATAGACAAATACGTTAACAACAGAGTATTTGGGGAGGTGGCTAAATAATGGGCAAAGATATGATTAAATTAGGATTAAACTTATTAATAATAAGTGCAGTAGCTGCATTATTACTAGCTCTTACTAATAGTGTAACTGCAGGTACTATTGCTCAAAGAAGCGAACAAGCAAATGCAGAAGCTAGAAAATTAGTTTTAGATTCAGCTGAAACTTTTGAAGAAGTAAAAGACGTAAATACTGATAACTCTAAAGGTATAAATGTTGCAGAAATATATGAAGCAAAAGATGCATCAGGAAATACAGTAGGATATACACTTAAAGTTTTACCATCAGGTTATGGTGGACAAATCGAGTTAATGGTAGGTATAGATTCAGCTAATAGTCAAGTATCAGGAATAAATGTTGTAAGTAACTCAGAAACAGCAGGTCTTGGTGCTAAATCAACAGATCCAGAGTTTAGTGATCAATACAAAGGAAAACCACTTGAAGAGCTTTCAGTTCTTAAAAATGGAACTCCTGGCGATACAGAAATCAAAGCAATATCTGGGGCTACTATAACTTCTACAGCAGTAACTAATGGTGTTGACGCAGCAATAGAAGTTTATAATAACTCTTTAAAATAATTGATAGGGGGATTTTAAGATATGAATCTAGGAAAAACATTTAAAAATGGTATTATCGACGAGAATCCAACCTTTGTACAAGTAATAGGTATGTGTCCTACTCTAGCTGTTACAAGTGCAGCTATGAATGGTCTAGGAATGGGACTTTCAACTACAGTAGTTTTAATGTGTTCAAATATAGCTATATCACTACTTAGAAAAGTAATACCAGACAAAATAAGAATACCAGCATTTGTTGTTGTTATAGCTACTTTCGTTACAATAGTACAAATGCTTTTAAAAGCATATATACCAGCACTTGATAAAGCGCTTGGATTATATATTCCATTAATAGTTGTTAACTGTTTAATACTTGCTCGTGCCGAAAGTTTTGCATCTAAAAACGGAGCAGTTGCTTCTGCAGTAGATGGTTTAGGTATGGGTCTTGGATTTACTATAGCTCTTACAGTATTAGGAGCAGTTAGAGAAATATTAGGTGCAGGAAGCATATTCGGAATGAGTTTATTTGGAGCTTCTTATCAACCAGCTTTATTATTCATATTACCTCCAGGAGCATTCTTAACATTAGGAATCTTAATGGCAATATTTAATAAAGTTTCAAAGAAAAGCGCTTAATTTTTAGGAGGGAAATATTATGAATTATATTCTTTTATTACTAAGTATTGTCCTTGTTAACAACGTTATAACATCACAATTCTTAGGTATATGTCCTTTCTTAGGTGTTTCTAAGAAAGTAGATACAGCGGCAGGTATGGGAGCTGCGGTTACATTCGTTTTAGGCCTAGCTTCTTTAATAACATATTTTGTACAAATGATATTAGTAAAAACAGGAACTGAGTTCTTACAAACTATAGCATTTATACTTGTAATAGCTTCAATAGTTCAATTTGTTGAAATGGCACTTAAGAAAATGAGTCCAGCTTTATATCAAGCATTAGGTGTTTACTTACCTCTTATAACTACAAACTGTGCAGTTTTAGGTATAGCACTTGTTAATGTTCAAAAAAGTTATAATATATTACAAACATTAATAAATGGTGTTGGTGCAGGTTTAGGTTTCACATTAGCAATAGTTTTATTCGCAGGAATTAGAGAAAGATTAGAGCTTGCAGATATTCCAGATGCATTTAAGGGATTCCCTATAACATTAATATCTGCAGCATTAATGTCAATCGCTTTCTTAGGATTCACAGGATTAATAAAACTATAAAAACAGGGGGTGAAGTATTGTGGAAATATTAAAATCAGTAATATTATTAGGAGTCATGGGCTTAATATTTGGTGCTGTCTTAGCTTTTGCTGCACAAAAATTCGCAGTTGAAGTTGATGAAAGAGAAGCTAAAATACTTGAAGTACTTCCTGGAGCAAACTGTGGTGGTTGTGGATTCCCAGGTTGTGGAGGGGTAGCAGCTGCTATAGTAAAAGGTGAAGCGCCTGTAAATGCTTGTCCAGTTGGAGGGGCTGCAGTAGCCGCAAAAGTTGGAGAAATCATGGGAGTTTCAGCTGATACAGGAGAAAAGATGGTTGCACATGTTATGTGTAAAGGTAGTTGTTCAAGTGCAGCAAATAAATATGAATATCAAGGTATCGGAGATTGTAGAGCTGCAATAGCTTTAATAGGTGGACCAAAAGATTGTAGCTTTGGTTGTTTAGGTCTTGGTACTTGTGTATCTGTTTGTAAATTCGATGCAATAAAAGTAGTAGATGGCGTCGCTGTAGTAGATGACGATAAATGTGTTCTTTGTGGAAAATGTATGGAAGTTTGTCCAAAAGGAATAATAGCTAAAAAACCAGCTAAACAAGAAGTTGTTGTAGATTGTAGCTCTAAAGATCCAGGTAAAGTTGTTAAAGCTAAATGCTCTGCTGGATGTATAGGATGTAAGGCTTGTGAAAAAGCTTGTCCAGTTGGTGCAATAACTGTAGAAAATAATAAAGCTACAATAGATTACTCTAAGTGTATAGGATGTAAACAATGTGCAGTTAAATGTCCAAAGAACGTTATATCTGCAGGAGATATATCAGATAGACGTATAGTAGCTATAGACGAAGAAAAATGTATAGGCTGTACAGCTTGTGCTAGAGTTTGTCCATTTGGTGCTATAGAAGGAGACAAAAAACAACCACATAAAGTTGATCCAGAAAAATGTAAAGGATGTCATCTATGCATGCAAAAATGTAAAAAAGACGCAATAAAATGTGTAGAACAATAGATATTAAATAATAAAATATGGATAAAATAAAGGTATAGATCTCTATACCTTTATTTTATTGCCTTGAAGAAAAAGAATCTTAAAATTAAACGTAAATATTATTACAAAATTCTTAACAAAAATAAGAAAATTTTAAATAAAAATAATATTTATTTAAATAAAATAAATTTTTTTGAAAAATATAAGATTTATGAAAGAAAAGAGCCTATATTAAGATTGAAATTTTTATAATATAGTGATAAACTTAATTAGTACAAAATTTAAGTACAAGAAGGTGAATAAATGGAAATTATATTAGCGTCGGCTTCACCTAGGAGAAAAGAAATTTTACAAAATACTAAGCTTAAATTCGAAGTTCAAAAAAGTGAAATCGAAGAAGAAGTTTTTGAAGAAGAATCTCCTGAAAGTATGGTAGTTAGGCTTGCATATGAAAAGGCATTTGATGTAGCACAGAAAAACAGAGATAAATTAGTTATAGGAGCTGATACGATTGTTGTTTTAGGCAATGAAGTTTTAGGTAAGCCTAAAGACGAAAAAGAAGCATTTGATATGATACAAAAGCTATCGAATAAAACACACAGAGTTATTACCGGTATCAGTTTGATTAATTTAAAAAAGGGAATAGTTATAAATGACTATCAAGTAAGCTATGTTACGTTTAAAGATTTAAGTGAAGACTCTATTAAAGATTATATAAATACTAAGGAATCATTAGATAAAGCAGGTGGGTATGGAATACAAGGATATGGAGCTCTATTAGTTGAAGGTATACAAGGTGATTATTTCAACATAGTTGGACTTCCTATTTCTAAACTCAGCGATTTGCTAAAGGATCACTTTGATATAAATCTATTTTATGGAGGATGATTCATCTGCAAGAAAATTTAAATAACGGTCTTAACATAAAAAATATGTTAGCTAGTGATAGACCTAGAGAAAAAATGCTGACAAAAGGTGTAAAATCATTATCTGATGCTGAATTGTTGGCTATTATTATTAGAACTGGAAACAAAAAATACAATGCTATAGAACTTTCTAATCAAATATTTAAGGAAAAATTAATAAATATAAGAGATTTATATGATATAAGTATAGAAGAGCTATGTAGTATAGATGGTATTGGGCTTACTAAGGCTACCCAAATAAAGGCAGCTATAGAATTAGGAGTCAGAGCTTCCAGTTATATGCCACCTAAATACAAAATAAAAAATCCTTGGGATGTATACAAATATTACATGGATATACTCAGATACGAATCAAAGGAGATATTTAAAATAGTACTTTTAAATACTAAAAATGAAATAATTACAGATGTAGATATTTCGGTGGGTACTTTAAATGCATCCTTAGTCCATCCAAGGGAAGTTTTTAGAGCGGCAATTAGACGAAGTAGCAATAAGATTATATTAATACATAATCATCCATCAGGATCTCCAACACCTTCCTTAGAAGATAAGTCTATTACAAATAGGCTTGTTGAGTGTGGAAAAATAATAGGCATTGAAGTAATAGACCATATAATTATAGGTGATGGACTGTATTTTAGTTTTAAAGAAAATATGTTGATTTGATATAGTGTAAGATTGAAGGGAGCGTTTAAAAATGGCAAGTGAAAAGAAACAAAAAAAACAAAAAGGATCTTTCTTTGGATTCGGAAAAATGACAAAGGATATGGGTATAGACCTTGGTACTGCAAATACTCTAGTATATATTAAAGGTCAAGGTATAGTACTTAGAGAACCATCAGTAGTTGCAATCAGAGACGATAGTAAAGATGTTTTAGCAGTTGGTGAAGAAGCAAAGAGAATGATAGGTAGAACACCAGGAAACATAAAAGCAATAAGACCTATGAAGGACGGTGTTATAGCTGATTTTGATATAACTCAATCAATGTTAACTTACTTCATACAAAAATCTACAGCTAAAAAGGGTGGAGCTGTAAGTGCTAGAATAGCTATATGTGTACCATATGGTGTTACAGAAGTAGAAAAGAAAGCAATAGAAGAAGCTGCTCAACAAGCAGGAGCTAAAGAAGTATTCTTAATAGAAGAACCAATGGCTGCAGCTATAGGAGCAGGACTTAGAGTAGAAGAACCAGAAGGAAACATGGTAGTTGATATCGGTGGTGGTACATCAGAAATAGCTGTAATATCACTAGGTGGTATAGACACCGCTGAATCTATAAGAATAGGTGGTAACAAATTAGACGAAGCTATAGTTAACTACGTTAAAAAGGAATACAATCTATTAATAGGTGAAAGAACTGCTGAAGATGTAAAAATAAATATAGGATCAGCATATAAAGATGGAGAAGAAGTAACTGCTCAAATAAGCGGTAGAGATTTAGTTACAGGTCTTCCTAAAAAAATCGATATATCTTCTGCAGAAATAAGAGATGCTTTAAAAGACCCTATTAATACAATAGTAAATGGAATAAAAATAACTCTAGAAAAAACAAAACCAGAGCTTGCTGCCGACTTAATGGAAAACGGAATAATGTTAACAGGAGGAGGAGCATTATTAAAAGGTCTTGATTTATTAGTAAAAGAAGAAACAGGAATGCCAGTTTATATAGCAGAATATCCACTAGATTGTGTTGCTATAGGAACAGGAAAATCAGTTGAAGACCAAGAAATCTTCGAAAAAGTTTTAGTAGCAAACAAGAGAAGATAGAAGCTGGTGATGAGTTTGAGAAGAGACAAAAATAGACGTAAAATAAATTTTAAAGTGATAGCAACTGGTTTAGTTGCTATCACTTTAATTGGAATTGTAAGTATATCAATAGGAAAGAACTCGGGAAACAGTCCCTTTAACTCAAATATAATACTTAATATAACATCTACTTTAGAACACGGCGTTAGTAAAGGTCTTGGATTTTTTACTGGCGGGTTTTCTGATATAGTGAATTTTAAATCTAATGCTGAAAAGGTTGAAAAATTAGAACAGGAAAATAAAAAATTAGAAGAAGAAATAACAAGCTTAAAAGGCGAAATGGAGGATGCAAATTCATTAGAACAATTAAAAAAATCATTGAATTTTGTCGATGAAAAATACGTTGCAAATCAATTAGCAGCTGAGGTAGTCAGCAAAAACGATGGGCTTTGGTATACAAGCATTGTGATAAGTGCAGGTAGTGATGATGGTGTAAAAGAAAATAGCTTAGTTATGAATGGAGATGGCTTAGTCGGTATAATTACAGAAGTATCATCAAGCTATTCTAAAGCTATTACTTTATTAGATACGACATCATCAGTTAGTTTTAAGCTATCAAAGGATTCTAAATACAAAGGAATTATTACAACTGGTACAGGTATTAAAGAAGAAGAATCAAACAGAGAAAAAGGTCTTTTACAAGGATATATGATGGACTCTGATTACGATGTACTTCCAGGAGATAGTGTAGTTACATCAGGTCTTGGTTTATACCCAGAAAACATTGCTATAGGAGAAGTGACAAAGGTTGTCGAAGATAAAAGTAAATCTTTAAAATACGTAGTAGTTAAACCAAATGTAAACTTTAAAAATATAGATAATGTAGTTATAGTAGAACCGAGAAATATAAATTAGAGAGGTAATTATGATGAAGAGAATATTACTTTGTATATTAGGAATCTTTATAATAATAATACAAAATAGTATTATTAATTATTTATCTATTTTTGGAATGACTATAAATATAGTTTTAATATATTTAGTTATAATTTCTCTTTACTTAAAAGAATTAGAAAGTGGAATTATAGGAGCAATTTTAGGTATTGTTTTAGATTCTAGTGTTGGAGGCGTTTTTGGGTCTAATGCATTTATACTATTTCTGCTTTCATATATGGTAAGTTATTTGAGAAATAAAGTTTACAAAGAAAGTCCTATAATGATATTTACAATTATTTTAGCTACGACGTTTATATATTGTGGAATTAGTTTTTTATTTGCTAGATCACTATATAATGTATGTAAATTTACATCAATTATAAAAATAATTGTAGTCCCTATTGTAAATAGTTTAGTAGGAATATTAATTTACAAGATATTTAAGACACAAATATTAAAACTAGAAGAAGAATAGTGGTGATTTAATGGAAGACAATAAAGTTAATGAGAGATTTAAAATCATAAAAATTTTTTTCTTAGTTGCTTTTAGTGTAATTATATTAAAAATGCTCTATATGAATATATTTCAATACGATTATTATACAAATCTTGCAGATAGTAAAACATACAAAGAAGTTACTATAAAAGCTGCAAGAGGAGAAATTAGAGACAGATATGGAAGACTTATAGCAGGAAATACAAATTCCTTTGTGGTTGAAGTTTCAAGCGATCAATTGACTGCATCTGGAAATGATGCAAATGGTATTGCATTAAAAATAATGAATAAATTAATAGAGAATGATGAAGATTATGAAGATGATTTTCCTATTGTTATAGATGAAAATGGAAACTTTTCTTATACATATGATCAAAATGTAAGTGAATACAAAGAAAAGAATAATATTCCAGAAAATTTAAACGCAAAAGAAACATTTTACTATTTAGTCGATAGTCTTATTGACGATGGAACATTAAAAAAATCCGATAGAGATTTAACACCAGCGGAACTTCAAAAGAAGCTTAATAGTAAGGGGTATTATCCTCCTATTTTAGTTTCTAACTTCACATTTACAGAAATCAAAAACAAGAACGATTGGTTGGAGAGTTTTGTTAAAAAACTTAAAACAGGTGAAAAAATCGAAGTCAAAAAGACTGATAGTGCAAAGGTCGCATTTCAAAAGATTAGAAAGTACTACGAAATCGATGAAAGCTTAAGTGATCAAGATGCTAGAAAAATACTTGTAGTTAGAAACTTGATAAAATCTCAAGGATATAAAACTTATTATCCAGTGAAATTAGCCTCAAATGTATCAGAAGAGACTATATCTTTTGTAGAGGAAAATGCAGCTAATATGTCTGGAATTTCTATATCTAGTGAACCAATTAGATATTATCCAAATGGATCATTAGCTTCCCATGTATTAGGTTATGTAGGAAAAATTCCATCTCAACAACTAGATGAATATTTAAATAATAAAGAAAAAGAATATCAATCAGATGATATTGTTGGCCTTACAGGAATTGAAGCCACACAAGAGGATAATCTAAAGGGTATCGATGGATATAAAAAAGTAAAGGTAAATGCAACTGGTAAAATTACAGATGAGTTAGAAGTTCAAGAACCTGTATCGGGCGATACGGTTTATTTAACTCTAGATATGGATTTACAAAAAGTGGCAGAAGAAGGATTGGAAAAGACTATAAAAGTTGCAAATAACGGAGGAACTTATGAAAGTGACTATGGAGATGTAGCCGTAAGCGGTGGTGCTACAAATGCAAAAACTGGAGCAGTTATAGCTGTAGATATAAAGACAGGAGAAGTTTTAGCATCGGCAAGTTATCCAGATTACGATCCTAATTTATTTGTAACAGGTATTTCTTCAAAGGATTACAATGATTTACAGCCTAAAAATCCAAATGATACTCTAGCTGCCAGCCCACTTTTAAATTTAGTAACTCAAGGTGTATTCCAGCCAGGTTCTACATTTAAAATGATAACAGGAATGGCGGCATTAGAAAATGGATTAAACCCAAATTACACGATAGCTGATACAGGTGTTATAAAGCTTGAAGGACAAACCTTTGGGGATGCCGTTTGGAATAAATCTAGAGGTAACCACGGTGCTGTAAATCTTTATAAAGCTATACAAGAATCATGTAATGTTTACTTTGGTATAATAGGGACTGGTACAAATTGGTTAAGTTCTGGTAATGACCCAAATGTAGATATGGATTCGGAAAAAATACTTGAATATGCCAAGTTATTTGGTTTAGATGAAAATACTGGTCTAGAAGATGAAATAACAGAGGTTGCCGGTAGTGTACCTAGTGAAGAGGATAAAATCAATTCAACTAAAATATCACTTAGATCTTATTTAAATTTAAATATATTAGATAGCTTTACTGATATAGATGAAAATGACGATGAAGAAATGGATGAGAGAATAGATGAAATTGTAAGTTGGGTAGATGAATATCCTTGTCCAGGAAGAGGAGAAGTAATGAATCGCCTTGCAGATTTAAATGTAAAAGAAGATAGGATAGAAGACTTAGCTGATTCTATACTATTTACATATTTAAAATTTGCTAGATGGACGACTTCAGACAACTTAAACTTATCTATAGGACAAGGTGAAAATGCATATACACCATCGCAAATTGTAAGATATATAATGGCAATTGCAAATGGTGGTTATTTGACAGATTTGACTTTGACTAAGAAGGTAGTAAATAGTGACTATGAGACAACATTTGAAAGCAAAGTAGTATCTGAAAAGATTGATTTTAAAGACGATGATAACTTAAAAGAGTTGATAAAAGGTATGAAGCTAGTTACAACAGAAGGTACAGCGGCAAAATACTTTGCCAATTTCCCTGTGACAGTTGCCGCAAAAAGTGGTACTGCCGAAAGAAACGACAAAATACCTACATCAAATGAATATAACTATTTAATTAAACATTTATCTAGTTATGGCGTCAAAAAAGATGAAGTATTAAAAGTCTACAATCAATTGAGAAAAGATAGAGAAGCTGAATTAACTAAGAATAGAATAAAAGAAATAAAAGAAGAATTGGAAAAAGATGATTTGGATGATGAAACAAGAGCAGAATTAGAAAAAGAATTAGAAGACGGTGTCGATGAAAAATTAGCTAATACAGATAAGATAAATGCTGCTTATTTGAGAAGAGCTATAAAGAAGGTTAAACCATCTATTACAGATGAACAAATAGATGCATATAAAGAAACTTATGGAGACTTCGGTTGGGCAGTAGCATTTGCTCCAGCAGATGACCCAGAAATAGCAGTAGCGGCAGTTATTCCTCAAGCTACTACAGCTACTTATGCATTCTTACCTATAAAAGATATAATAGGATACTATGTATCTGGTTCTTCAGAAGATAAATCAGATAGTACAAATAATAATTCTAAAGATCAAAATTCTAATTCTGATGACAACAGTGAAGATACAGGTAGTGACAATAAATTAAATTTTCAAGTTCAAATAAAAAAATAAAAAGGTGATTAATATATTTATGAAGAATATAGTAAATAAATTGATATCACTCTGGAGGTTGTTATGTCTTTAAAAGAAGTTTCTGCCAGTGAACTTGTTGAATTTAAAGGCAATAAAAAAGGTATAGTTGTGAATATAAAAAAGGTAGCTCCTTTTGATGTTGTTAAAGATTCAATAATTAATAGGTTAGAAGAATATGTAGGATTTTTTAATGGAGCCAAAATCTGTGAAATTAATTGTGATTACTTAAGTGATATTCAAATAATGATAATAAAGGAAGAGCTTACATCTAGATTTGATATAGAATTTACAGAGGATCAAGAGAAAAAGCAATTAGGTTTATTTGATACTAAATATGTTGATAATTTAAGGTCTGGTGAAAATATAGTATATGATGGAGATATAGTCGTTATGCAGGATATGAATCCAGGTTCACAATTAACTTCAATAAGAGATATAGTTATTATGGGTAATATAAGTGCAGGAGCGAGAGCTATTGCAGCAGGAAATATAATTGTTATGGGTAAAATCGAGGGATTTGTGCATGCAGGTGCGAGTGGTAATGACAGAGCCTATATAGTTGGAAACTGTTTATGTCCTAAGGTTTTACAAATTGCCGATAATATAGCTGAGGCGCCCGATGATGATGAAAGTAACCAAGAAATTAAAGAAATCAGCCCAGAGATAGCCTTTGTAAGTGAAGGACGAATAGTAATAGAGAGTTACTTACCTAAAAATATAAAAAACAAGGAAATCTATAGGGGGTAGTGAGATGAGTGAAGTTATAGTTATAACATCAGGTAAGGGTGGAGTTGGTAAAACGACAACAGTTGCGAATTTAGGAACAGCATTAAGCTTTGAAAATAAAAAAACAGTAGTTGTAGATGCTGATATAGGACTTAGAAACTTAGATGTAGTTATGGGTCTTGAAAATAGAATAGTTTACGATATAGTTGATGTTGTGGAAGGTACTTGTAAATTAAAACAAGCGTTAATCAAGGATAAGAGATTTGAAAATTTATACTTACTACCAGCAGCTCAAACTAGAGATAAAAATGCAGTATCAGAGGAGCAAATGAAGGAATTGTGTCAAAGGTTAAAAGAGTCTTTTGACTACATTATAATAGATTGCCCAGCTGGTATTGAACAAGGATTTAAAAATGCAATAGCAGGAGCAGATAGAGCATTAGTAGTAACTAATCCTGAAGTTTCTGCTGTAAGAGATGCAGACAGAATAATAGGTTTGTTAGAAGCTAACGAAATTAGCAATATACAGCTTATAATCAATAGAATAAGACAAGACATGGTTAAACGCGGAGATATGATGGATAAACATGATATAGTGGAAATACTAGCTATAGATCTAATTGGTATGGTTCCAGATGATGAAAGTATAATAATTTCTACAAACAAGGGTGAACCTGCAATTTTAGATGAAAAATCTGTTGCTGGGAAGGCTTATAAAAATATAGCAAAAAGAATATTGGGCCATGATATTCCTATTATGGAACTTCAAACTCAAGAGGGATTTTTCAGTAGAATCAAAAAAATGTTTGGAACAGGCAAATAGATAGGAGGATAATTATGTTCGATTTTTTTAAGTCATTAAATGGTAATCCAAAAACGAGCAAAAATGTGGCAAAGGAAAGATTGAAATTAGTGTTAGTACACGACAGAATTGATTGTTCTCCACAGCTATTAGAAGCTATAAAAGATGATATATTAGAAGTTATATCAAATTATGCAGAAATCGATGAAACAGGCTTAGAAATAAAAATGTCTAAAACTAGAAGTGAAACTGATGATAAACCAGTATCAGCCTTAGTTGCAAATATACCACTTAAAAATATAAAAGAGAGAAAAATTTAAGTTTTTTAATGGGATATACATCTAAGTATATCCCTTTAAAATATAAAATGTTTTTAAGGATTTTGGAAATAAAGATTTTATTATAAAGTTTTAGAAAGACGGTGAGAAATTGATAGATTATAAAAATACTATAAAACTTATAAAAAAAATCGACTGGAAGTTAATTTTAATCGTATTGGCTATATTTATTTACGGTATAGTGATACTAAGTAGTGCCACTCACGCAAATCAAACAGGTCAATACAAGAGATTAATAGTACAAACTTTTGCATTTTGCTTAGGTCTAGTTCTTGTACTATTTATTTTGATGATCGATTATAATATAATGGGAAAATATTACAAGGAGCTCTATGTAGTTAGTATTGCATTACTTGCCTTAGTTTTAGTGTTTGGAGATAGTAGAGGTGGAGCAAAATCTACCTTTGACCTTAAAATACTCGACTTACAGGTAATAGAGGTCGTTAAGATAACCTTTATACTTAGCTTTGCCAAAATAGTAGAAAATCATAAAGGAAAGCTAAATACACTAAAAGAAATTTTTGATGTTGTAATCTATGCAATACCTGTCATAGGCCTTATAATAGTACAGCCTGATTTAGGTGGGGCTATTATATTCTGCTGTATAGTATTCGGTATGATATTTTCTGCTGGCATAGACAGAAAAATATTGATAAAAGCAGCTGTAATAGTTTTAGTATTACTTCCTATTATGTACATGCTTATGGATACTTATCAAAAAAATAGAATCTTGGGATTTATGAATCCAGAAGATACTTCTATAGAGGGTAATTACCAACTTATGCAATCTATGATAGCTATTGGATCTGGAGGTATTACAGGTAAGGGGCTTTACAATGGTACACAAAATCAAGAAGACTTCCTACCTATACAAGACAGTGACTTTATATTTGCAGTTGTTGTAGAAGAGCTAGGTGTAGTAGGAGGAGCTTTATTAGTTGGATTGTATGCTGCCTTTTTACTTAGAATGATAAAAATTGCTAGAGAGTCGAAGGATATCTACGGAGCCTTTGTAGTAATTGGAGTTGTATGCATGTTTGGATACCAGATTGTGCAGAATATAGGTATGACGATGGGGCTAATTCCAGTAACAGGTGTAACTTTATCGTTTATAAGCTATGGAGGTAGTGCAGTTATGACCTCTCTTGCTATAATAGGAATTGTATTAAATGTCGGAATGCGACGTAAAAAGATTAATTTCTAAAATATATAAATATGATATAATAAAAATGAAAAGTGAGTAATATAATTTACAAAATAAAAAATCTATGGAATCTACTAGATTGAATTTAGAGTCCATAGATTTTTTGTTTACAGAATATAATTAATTGATAATTTTAAGTATAATTTGTAAGTTTGCTTGGAAAAATAAGCTATAATATAAGTATAAATATAAAAATTATAGTTATTACTGAATAATGACTTTGGGTTTAACTATAAATAAAGTACTTTGAACATAATATTTTATAGTGTATAATAAAATCCGTATTGATTTTATGTTTATTAATATATAATATATAAAAATAATCGATTTAGAATTTTAGTAAAAAATATGGAGGATTAAGCAATAGATGGATAATAAAAATTTAAAAAAAATACTTAAAAAAGTAGAAAAGCCTGCGAGATATCTTGGAAACGAAATAAATTCTATTCATAAAGATACTACAAACGAAAATTTAATAAGATATGCACATTGTTTCCCAGATTTATACGAAGTTGGAATGAGTCACTTAGGTAGTCAAATACTATACAGAGTAATAAATAGAGACGAAGATGTATTTTGTGAAAGGGTATATGCTCCTGCTCAAGATATGGAAGCTATGATGAGAGAAAACGACATACCTCTATTTGCATTAGAGTCTAGACAGCCTATAAAGGATTTTGATTTTGTTGCATTTACTCTTCAATATGAGCTTTCATATTCTAATATACTAAATATGATGGATTTAGCTGGAATTCCTATAATGAGAGAGGACAGAGAATTAGACGATCCATTTATAATGGTAGGAGGATCATGTGCTTATAACTGTGAACCACTTGCTGATTTTATAGATATAGCTATATTAGGTGAAGGTGAAGAAGTAAACCTAGAGGTTGTAAATGAGTACAAGGAGTGGAAGAAAAACAAGACTACTAGAGAAGATTTTCTAGCTAGAGTTGCTAAAATAGAAGGAGTTTATGTTCCTAGCTTCTACGATGTAGAATACAACGAAGACGAGACTATAAAGAGCGTAAAACCAAATAGAGAAGGTGTACCTGAAAAAGTACATAAAAGAATAATGAGAAACATGGATGAAGTTTACTATCCAGAAAAATTAATAGTTCCTTATATAGAAATAGTACACGATAGAGTAGTTTTAGAACTATTCAGAGGTTGTACAAGAGGATGTAGATTCTGTCAAGCTGGTATGATTTACAGACCTATAAGAGAAAAGAGCATCGAGAATTTATCTAAATCTGTAAGAGAATTAGTAGACAATACAGGATATGATGAAATATCTCTATCATCACTTAGTACAAGTGACTACTCTAAATTATCAGAGCTTACTGATTTCTTAGTCGATGAATTTACACCAGAAAATATCGGTATATCTCTACCATCACTTAGACTTGACAATTTCTCTATGGAAATAGCAGAAAAAATACAACAAGTTAGAAAATCTGGACTTACATTTGCACCAGAAGCTGGTACTCAAAGACTTAGAGATGTAATCAACAAAGGAGTAACAGAAGCAGACTTAAAAAATACAACTAAAAAAGCATTTGAAATGGGCTGGGATAGTGTGAAGCTTTACTTTATGATAGGTCTTCCAACAGAGACATACGATGATTTAGACGGTATAGGAAAGCTTGCATACGATGTTATAGACACTTATAGAACAGTACACGGAGGAAAGCTTAAGAGAAAATTCTCAGTTACAGTAAGTACATCTACATTTGTACCAAAACCATTTACTCCATTCCAATGGCATGGACAAGATAAAACTGAAGAGGTTATAAATAAACAACATTACTTAATAAAAGCTCTTAAAAACAGAGATATAAAATACAACTACCACGATTCAAAAACTAGTTTGATGGAGGCAGTACTTGCAAGAGGAGATAGAAGACTTGGAAAGGTTCTATACGATGCATTTAAAATGGGAGCAAAATTCGATGGATGGAATGAATTTTTCAAATTAGAAATATACCAAGAAGCTATGGCTAAAAATAATTTAAGTATAGATTTTTATGCAAACAGAGAGAGATCTTATGATGAAGTATTCCCTTGGGACCATATAGATGTCGGTGTCAGCAAGAAATTCTTAATGAGAGAAAATGAAAAAGCAAAAGAAGAAAAGGTAACAGTTGACTGTAGACATCAATGTAATGGCTGTGGAATAAATGTACATGATATTGGAAAGGGGTTGTGCTAGGTATGAGTAAATTAATAAGGGTTAAGTACAAAAAAGAAGATGAAATGATTTTTATATCTCATCTAGATTTACAAAGACTGCTACAAAGAGCTTTTAGAAGAGCTAAGATAACTTTAAGTTATTCTGAAGGATTTAACCCTCATCCTAAGATGAGCTATGGTAATGCATTAGCTTTAGGTGTAGAAAGTCAAGGTGAATATGTAGACATTGAAATTGAAGACGACATAGAAGTAAAGGAATTTTTACAAAGAATTAATGCTGAGTTACCAGATGGAGTTAAGTTTGTAAAGGCAAAGGAAATAGATCCTAAAACACCTTCATTATCTTCAATAATAGTTTATGGAGAATATATATTTAATATAGACTTAGAAAAGCCTCTAAGCAAGGAATTCGTTAAGTCTAGAGTATTAAAATTCATAAAGAGCAAAGAAATAATAGTCACAAAGAAAAACAAAAAAGGTAAAAATGTAGAAGTTGATATTAGACCTTTAATCAAGAATTTTGACTTAGTTAGCTTAGACGATGAAAGAGTTACATTTGTATCTACTATAGCAACAGGTTCAAAAGCTAACTTAAATATAAACATATTAATACCTCAAATTTTAGAGATGCTTTATCTAGATATGGATCCAAGAGATGTAAGTGTTTTAAGACGTGATTTATATGCAGTTGAAGATGGTCAATTAGTAACTCCACTTTAATATATATTTTTTTATAAGTAGGAACTCATATGAAACAAATTATAGTGCAGTCTTTAATTTCATCTACTCAAACAGCAGTGATGGAGGATGATAAGCTTATAGAATTATTGATTGAAGATAATATACATAAAAAAACAAAATCTAATATATACAGAGGCATAGTTAAAAATATAAAGCCTGGAATAGAGGCTGCATTTGTAGATATAGGTTTTGAGAAGATGGCGTATTTACCGATTAAAAATTCTGATGATATCAAAAATGGTATGGAAATTCTTGTACAGATTAACAAGGAAGCAGTCGGAACTAAAGCTCCTAAGCTGACACAGGAGATAAGTCTATCTGGAAGGTATTTAGTACTGATTCCATCTAATGATAGAATTACCATATCAAATAAAATACTAGACGAAAAGGAAAGATTTAGACTTAAAAAGCTAGTAAAATCCTTCAACAAAGAAAAGCTAGGCATAATAATCAGAACAGAGGCTGTAGGATGTGATGTGGATAAGCTTAAAGAGGATTTTGATTTACTAATAAATAAATATCAAAATATATTAAAGCAATTTAAGCTGGGAATTGGACCAAAATTAATTTATAGGGAATTGGATTTAGATACAAAATATATTAAAGATAATATCAATGAAGACATAGATAAAGTCGTTTTAAATGATAAAGATAAATATATAGAGATTAAAAGTATATTAAGTAAAATAGATAAAGATTATATAAATAAACTTATTTTAGAGGAAAATAAGGATGTATTTGATCTATACAAGGTTTCAAAGGAAATAGAAAAAGCTCTAAATAAAAAGGTATGGCTAAAAAGTGGCGGATACTTGATAATAGAGAAGACAGAAGCCTTAACAGTTATAGATGTCAATACAGGAAAGTTTACAGGAAATATCTCTAGAGAAGAGACTATGTACAAGACAAACATAGAGGCATGTGAAGAAATTGCCAGACAGCTTAAGATAAGAGATATTGGTGGAATAATAATAGTAGATTTTATTGATTTATACAAGAAAAAATCAAAGGAAAATTTAATAAAAATATTACAAGAAAATTTAAATAAAGATAAAAGAAAATCAGAGGTCTTGGGAATAACTAATCTAGGACTTGTGGAAATGGCTAGAAGAAGAGAAAAAGATTCTATTAATTCTTATTATTTAAGAGCCTGTGAGCGATGTAGAAGCGATTTTAGTCGAAAATCGATAAATTACATATTAGATGACTTAGAAAAGGAAATTATGAGAATCAAAGAGCATACAGATTATAAAGAAATTCTAGTGGAGTTTACACCGTATATTTATGGTGAAATTAGAAATAATTATATAGAGGTTTTAAATAAAATCGAGGCTAAATACGATATAAACATCGAGATAGCCGAAGCACAAAAAATAAATCAAAAAGATACAAAAATTATTTTTAAATAATATTGACTTTTATGCAAAAAAGATGTAATATTAATAACTGTAATGCCGCACAGAAAAGGTTAAAATCTTTCTTATGAAAGTACCTATATGGCGAGTTTGAGACCGAGGAGGTGTATATGAATGTACGCTATAGTTAAAACAGGTGGAAAGCAATATAAAGTTGCTCAAGGTGATGTATTATTTGTAGAAAAATTAGAAGCTAACGAAGGTGACGTTGTAACTTTAGATCAAGTATTAGCTGTTGCTGGTGAAGACGGAAAATTAACTGTTGGAGCTCCAGTAGTAGAAGGTGCTACTGTATCTGCTAAAGTTGTAGCTCAAGGTAAAGCTAAAAAAGTAATAGTTTACAAATACAAAGCTAAAAAAGACTACAGAAGAAAACAAGGACATCGTCAACCATACACTAAGTTAGTTATAGAATCAATAAACGCTTAGTTATTGGAGTGTAAAATGATAAAGGTAAAATATCATTACACAGATGATTTCAAATTAAAAGGATTCACACTAAAGGGACATGCAGATTACGCAGAAAGCGGATACGATATAGTTTGCGCTGCTGTCACATCTAATGCGATCGGTGTGGATAACTCATTAAATTTACTTGCAAAAGTAGAGTTCGAGTCTGAAATAGGACAAGAAGGATTTATAGAGTGTATAGTAAAGGAAAATTGTCTAAACGAAAAGACAGATTTACTACTAGAACACTTTAAATTGACAATCGAAATGATAAAAGGACAATATCCGAAAAATATAAAAATCTTAAAAAAGTAGGGGGTGACTCCAAATGTTAAACATGAACTTACAATTATTAGCATCTAAGAAAGGGGTAGGGTCTTCTAAAAATGGTAGAGATTCTATATCAAAAAGATTAGGTGTTAAAAAATACGACGGACAAGTAGTTACTGCTGGTAGTATAATAGTAAGACAAAGAGGTACTAAAATACATCCAGGAACTAATGTAGGTAAAGGTGGAGACGATACTTTATTCGCATTAATAGACGGTACTGTTAAGTTCGAAAGATACGACAAAAAAAGAAAAAAAGTAAGTATATATCCAGTAGAAGTTGCTGAATAATTATAAAGAAAAGGAGTGTATATACACTCCTTTTTATTTTGATGAATAATATATACCTTAAAATTGGAAATAATAATAAAAATAATTACTTAGGAGGTGACACATTTGTTCATAGATAAAGCTAGAATATTCGTAAAGGCAGGAAACGGCGGAAATGGTTCTGTATCATTTAGAAGAGAAAAATACGTTCCAGCAGGAGGACCAGATGGCGGAGATGGTGGTCGTGGAGCTAGTATAATCTTCAAGGTAGATACTGGACTTAGAACTTTGATGGATTTCAAATACAAAAAGAAATACGTAGGTGAGCCAGGAGCTGACGGAAGCAAAAAAAGACAGGCAGGAAAAAACGGAGAAGATTTAATTTTAAAGGTTCCACCAGGGACAATAATAAGAGACGAGGCTACTAATTTAGTAATAGCTGACTTAAAACACGACGGTGATGAAGCTGTAGTTGCAAAAGGTGGTAGAGGCGGAAAAGGAAACCAACATTTTGCAAATGCAGTTAGACAGGCACCAAGCTTTGCTAAATCTGGTACTGATGGAGAAGAGAGATGGGTAATACTAGAGCTTAAGATGATAGCAGATGTAGGGCTTTTAGGGTTCCCTAATGTAGGTAAATCAACTTTCCTATCAGTAGTAACTAAGGCGAGACCTAAAATAGCAAACTATCACTTTACAACATTGACTCCAAACCTAGGAGTTGTCAAAACTAATTTTGGAGATAGCTTTGTGCTTGCAGATATACCAGGTCTTATAGAGGGTGCTGCAGAAGGTGTAGGTCTTGGACATGATTTCTTAAGACATGTCGAAAGAACAAAGGTATTAATTCACATAGTAGATATATCAGGAATTGAAGGTAGAGATCCTATTGAAGATTTTGATAAAATAAACGATGAATTAAAATTATACAACGAAAAATTATCTACTAGACCTCAAATAGTAGTCGCAAATAAAGCCGATTTATTATTTGACGAATCAATCTATGAAAACTTCAAAAAGACTCTAGAAGATAGAGGATACAAGGTATTTAAAATGTCTGCAGCAACTAGAGATGGTGTAGACGATGTAATAGCATATACATCACAACTACTTCAAGAGGTAGAGGATGTAGAGCTAGTATCAGAAGAAGAATACTACAGACCAGAGCTTGACAATACAGCTGAAGAGGAATTAGCTATAGAAATCGATGAAAATGGAGTATATGTAGTAACAGGTAAGAAGCTTAGAAGAATCATGTATTCTGTTGACTTCGACGATATGGAATCTATACAATTCTTCCAAAAAACTATGGAAAACGAAGGTGTATTCGATAGACTTAGAGAAATGGGCATAGAAGACGGAGATACTGTTAAAATATACGAAGTAGAATTTGAATTCTACAACTAGAAATTAATTATTAGGAGGAAAATATGCTAAATAGTAAACAAAGAGCTTACTTAAGATCTCTTGCAAACACTATGAAGCCTATAACTCAAATAGGTAAAGAAGGTGTAAATGAGAGATTTTTAGAACAATTAGATGATATGCTAAATGCTAGAGAATTAGTTAAAATAAATATACTTGAAACTGCTGGACTTGATGCAAAGGAAACTGCAAATGCAATATGCAGCGAATTAAGAGCAGAATTTGTTCAAGCTATAGGTTTCAAATTTACAATATACAGAAAAAATATAGAAGAACCAAAAATATTATTCCCAGGTCAACAACCTAAGAAAAAAGCTAATAACGAAACTACAACTAAAAAAGGTAAACCTACAAAAAGATCTAAAAGATAGAAAATTAATTGGTGTCAATATGCTATAAAAAAAGAAAAGAATTGTCCGAAAATTAAACAAGGGCAATTCTTTTTTTGAATTAAATTTTAAAATAGTAAAGGATACTTATAAAATTCGATATGTATATTAAAATTCCTCTACAATTTATTAAAATAAATTAAATTTTTTTGATTTACCTAACAAATCAATCTTTATAAGATAAATTTAGAGATAATCCATCTTCACCAATTATTGTGTTTTTAAAAAATTTAGTTGCGTTTTGGGAAAATTCTTTAGGTTCTTCAAGTGATGGACTAAAATGAGTTAAAAGTAGCTTATCTACATTTCCGTTGTTTGCTAAATTAGCAGCTTCTCTGAAGGTCATGTGTTTGTTTTTGACGGCCTTTGATATATCTAGGTCGTCTCCATACATACCTTCACATACAAATAAATCACTTCCGTATATAAATTTAGGTATCTCAAATATAGGTCTAGTATCCGTTATAAAGCTAAGTTTTATTCCTTTGCGCTCCTCTCCTAGTACCATATCTGAATGATATGTTTTATCTCTGTATACTACTGTGTCGTTTTCTTGGAGCTTTTTCCAAAGCTTTTGAGGGACTTCGTTAGCTAATGCCTTTTCTCTATCGAATTTAGCTCTTCTTTTGAAATACAAGCTATATCCTATGCATTCAGTAGAGTGGTCCAAGTCTATAGTTGAAATTTCAATATCGCTTATAATATCCTTGTCTAGGCTAAATTTTTCGCGAGGATTTTCAATTACATATACTCTGTATGGCAAATATTCAATTAACACCTTTATGGCGTTCATAGCCTCTATTATTCCTGTAGGACCTACTATAGTTAAATCGTCAGTTTTGCCGCTATTTCCAATAGTTTGAAGTAGTCCAATTAGTCCTATTATATGGTCACCGTGGAGATGAGTTATAAGTATCAAATCGATTCCTTTAAATCCACAGTTGTTTTTTTTCATAGCTACTTGAGTTCCCTCACCACAGTCTATCAGTATTTTTCTGCCTTTGTAATTTATAAAAAGTGAGGAAAGAAATCTATTCGGCATAGGTACATTTCCACCGCAGCCCAGTAAAATTAAATCTATCATATTTATCTCCTTGTTAATTAATAGTTTTTAAGATATTGTAACATTTAAGTTACTTATATTTTAACCGTTTAATGTAAAATTAGTAAATAAGGGGGTAAAATATTATGAAATTTTTAGTTAGTTTTGTATCTTTAGTTTTGAGTATTTTATTATTTACTGGATGTAGTCATTCGAAAAATCAGGTGGATAATTCAAGTGATGTAAGTAATTATAATCAGGAGCAAAAAAAGGATGTCATAGTAGTAAATAAAGAAGAAAATATTTTAAAAGATAGATATGAGGTTCCAGAAGGATATGAAAGAGTTTCCGTAGAAGAAAATAGCTTCGGTGAATTTTTGAGAAATTCTAAATTAGAGGATTACGGTGAAAAGGTAAAATATTATGATGGACGTGTTAAAGACAAACC